>JBBSQO010000155.1:0-5650 GCA_038244025.1 Propionibacteriales bacterium | reverse complement strand
CACGTTTCGCACCAGCGGGGAGCAGGCCCATCAGGCCCCGACCGAGGGTCGACTTGCCGCAACCGGACTCACCCACCAGACCCATGGTCTCGCCAGGACCGATCTCGAGGCTAACCCCGTCGACCGCCTGGATCGCCCCACGCACCGTGCCGTACCAGACCCGCAGATCACGTACACTCATCAGTTGTGCGCCGAGGCGCGGGTATTCGGCACGATCTTCCGCGCTCATGGCAGCCACTCCTCGACTTGCACCTGCTTGACCTCCTCCTCCGATGGCAGCACCACGCCCTGCTGCTCACGCGGAGGCATGATCACCGGAAGCAGGCGCCTTCGTCGCAGGACCGGGTTGATGGTCTCGTTCAGTCCCTCACCGACCAGTGTCAGCCCGGTCACCAAAAATACGATCGCCAGTCCCGGGAAGAGTCCGGTCCACCAGACGCCTGAGCCGGCATCGGTGATCGCGCGCTGTAAGTCGAAACCCCACTCAGCCGCGTCGTTGGGCTGGATCCCAAGGCCGAGAAACCCCAGCGCCGCAAGAGTCCCGATGGCGTCGGCTGCATTCAAGGTACCGATCACCGGCACGCTCTGGATCACGTTACCGAACAGGTACCGGCGCATGATGACGCCATCGGTGCCACCGATCGCGCGGGCCGCCTCGACGTAGGTGACCTCCTTGGCGCTGATCGTGCTGCTGCGTACGACGCGGAAATACTGCGGGATGTAGATCACCGTGAGCGACATCGCGGCGGAGACGACACCGCCACCGATCAGGCCAGTCAGCAGGAACGCGAACACGATCGCCAGCAACAACGAGGGGAACGCGAAGATGGCATCCATCACCATGGTGAGGATCCGGTCCAGCCAGCCGGAGTAGTAGCCGGAGATAAGCCCGAGTACGACTCCGACCACCAAGGAGATCGCTACCGACAGCAGCACCACCTCGACTGCGGTACGGGCGCCCCACATCACCCTCGACAATACGTCGAACTGCAGCCGGTCAGTGCCGAACGGATGCCCCCCGCCCGGCGCAGCCACCTTGGGAAAGATCACGCCGCCTGCCTTGGACTGGGCAAAACTGTACGGCGCCAGCCAGGGTACGAAGACCGCACAGACCACGAACGCCGCCGTAACGGCCAGCCCGACCACGAGCATCCAACGGGCCAGGCCCGAGGTCTTGGCAAACGGTGCGATCAGGATCTTCACGATAGTCCGCATCAATACCTCACTCGCGGGTCGATCAACCCATTCACGATGTCGACCAGCATACTGACCACAATCACGACGACGGCGAACAAGGTGATGATTCCCTGCACGGCGCCATAGTCGCGCCCGTTGATGTACTGCACCAGCTTCAAGCCGATGCCGGGCCAGCTGAAGGTGGTCTCGGTGAGCACCGATCCGGAAAGCAGCAGCGCCACCTGGAGGCCGACGATAGTGATTACGGGCACCAGTGCGTTGCGGAAAGCATGGTTGCGCATCACCTTGCGCCGGTCGATCCCCCGTGCCTGGGCCGCCTCCACATAGTCGCTCTGCATCGTCTGCAGGATGTTCACCCGGACCAGCCGGATAAAGACGCCGCAGATCAGCAGCCCAAGCGTGATCGCGGGCAGGACCAGGTGTTCGAGCACGTCGATGACCGCCGTCCCGTTGCCGCTGAGGAACGCGTCCAGGAGCAGGATGTGCGTCCGGACCGGCACCATGTACGTCTTCGCCGGATCCGAGTCGCGACTCGATGGCAAGCCGAGCTTGGGCGCGACGAACAGCTGGATCAATAGGCCGGTGAAGAACACCGGGGCGGCGTAGGTGACAATACCGAAGATCCGGATCAGCACGTCCGGCGCGGTGTCCCGTAGTCGCCCGGCAAGCATCCCCAAGGGAATTCCAATCCCGAGGGCGATGATGAAGGCCGCCACGGTCAACGTCAACGTGGCCCCGCCATTGTTGACGACGACACTGAGGATCGACTGGTTGTCGGTGAAGCTACGGCCGAAGTCGAGGTGCGCCACCGAGCTGAGGTAGTCCCAGTATTGGACGATCAGCGGCCGGTCCAGTCCCATCTGGTGGCGCCGCTCCATCAGCGCGGCTTGGGACAACTTGCCGCCGAGAGCGGCTTCGATCGGGTCACCCGGGGCCACCCGAAGCAAGACAAAGACCAGTGTCAGCGATATCCACATCATCGGAATGATGAGCAGGAAACGCTGGATGATGAACTTGGGCAGTGAGCCAGTCGGCTTTCTCACGCATTCACTTTCGTGCTCATGCATTCACTTTCATGACAGGCCGCGGGGGTGAACCAGCTGTCCCTCCCCGCGGTCACCTGCACCCAACTCAGCTCTTGCTGACCGCCCAGAATCGGAAGATAAAGGACGGATCCAGGGTGTCCTCGACCCCCTTCACACCCGGCCCGTACACGGCGACATTCTTACCGACCCAGGTCGGGATGAACGGTACGTCAGCGGCCGCGAGATTCTGCAGCTCCTTGAAGTCCTCCTCACGCTTGCTCTGGTCCGAGGTGGCCTCTTCATCGGCGACCAGCTTGTTGGCCTTCGCGCTCTTGTAGCCGTTGGCATAGAAACCGCCGTTGACCATGAAGGGCTGCAGATAGTTGTCGGCGTCGAGGAAGTCCGGGAACCATCCGAGCATGTACATATCGTAGGCATCCTGCTTGTACAGGTCCTGGTACTGCGTCCACTCCGAGCTCTTCACATTCACCTTGAACAGGCCGCTGCCATCCAGCTGGCGCTGCACCTGGGTAGCCTCGTCGACCGCGTTCGGCCCGTAGTGCGATGGCGTGTAGCCGATGGTCAGCTTCACCGGTGTCGAGATCTTGGCATCCTTGAGCACCTTCGCGGCCTTCGCCTTGTCCGGGCTCGCGCCGTAGGCATCTTTGAACGCGGGGATCTGGCCCGGGAATCCCGGGGCCACGATCGAGTACAACGGATCGACCGTTCCGTCGTAGGCGTTCTTGACGATAGCCTGCCGATCGATCAAATAGGCGGCAGCCTTACGGATGGCCGCCTTCTTTCCCACCGGACCGTCGACCTTCCACACCCAGTACCGGATCTCCGAGCCAGCACCTTCGGCGACAGTGACCTTGTCGTCCTTCTTCAGGTCGTTGATGTCGGTCGGACTCAGGCTGCGCCAGGCGATATCGACCTCGGCACGCTGGATCGCCTGCTTGAGCTGGGCCGGCTCCGGGTAGTAGGAGACAAAGATACGTGGCGCCTTCGCCTTCTTGTCGCCCTGGTAATTCTCATTGGCGCTCAAGATGGCCGAGTCGTTGGGCTTGTACTGGTCCAGCTTGTACGACCCGGAACCGATAATCTTGTCATCGGCGAGCTTCTTGTCGGCAGCGAAAACGTCTTCGTCAACGATCGCCGACGCATTGGTGGTCAAGATGAACTGGAAGGTGGTGTCTGGCTTGTTGAGGTGAAAAACCACCGTCTTCTCATCGGGCGCCTCGACCGACTTGACCGACGCAAGCAGCCCCGATGCGCCGTTGGGATCCTTGATCTTGAGGTTGCGGTCGATCGAGAACTTCACATCCGAGGAGGTCAGCGCGTCACCGTTCGAGAACTTCAAATCGGGCTTCAGCGTGCACGTGAAAGTCTTCGGGTCCTTGTACTCACACGACTGAGCAGCATCACCTTGTGGCTTGTTCTTACCAGCCGGGATGGTGAGCAAGGTCTGATAGAGGTTATACATAAGGGTCCACGAACCCAGATCGTAGGCGCCAGCCGGGTCGAGCGAGGTAACCTTATCGGTAGTGCCGAACTTGATGGCTTCGCCCTTGGCCGAACTTTGTGATCCACTATCACCAGATGAGCCGGATCCGCACGCGGCCAACGGCAGCAGCAGTGCTGCCGTCGCCGCACCGATCGCCAAGGTCCTGAATCTCTTACTCACCATGATGCTCCTATCAGTATTCGTGCCTGACCGAATGCCCGCTCGCCACCTAGCAAGTTATGGCATACCTGTTGCCAGGAGGGCCTCGCTGGCCAGATTTGTTTCCCAATCGTTGTATTCCAGCTCCGCGCACGCAAACGCCTCCAGCTTGACTCTCCGGCACACCATCAGCCGCAGCAGAACGATCTCGTCCTATGACCCCGCAGTCTCCGGTCAGCCGAGTTAGGCTTGGCGCATCATTCTTCGGGTTCGGGGGACGTGATGGGAAGTTCGCTGGAGGTGCGATCATCTCCGCTGTTGTCACGTCGCTGGCCCTGGGTGATAGCCGCGCTTCTCTTCTTGGCTGCCGCTGCCGCGACCGCGGGGTCGACCTACCTGCACTGGCTTCCGTGCCGAGGCACCATGCTGGACGGCAGTATCCTCAAGAACTACTCCTCCGATACCTCCTTCTCTGACACCTGCCTGAAGCGGATGGACCTGGGCCTGCCGTTTCCGTTCCCAGGTGCAGCGGTCCGGCAGGAGCTCAGGGCTGCTCAGCTGGGAGCCATCGGGGTGGCACTCTGTGGGCTGGCCTGGTTGTCGCTCGTCTTCGGGCTGAAGCTGCCGAGAGGGGCCAGGCCGCTCGCCGCTCTACCGGCCGCCCCGAACCTGGTGCTGGCACTGGTAAGTATTCAGGCTGCCCTGGACACCGGACGTGGCTCCGAGGGATACTTCTCGGTTTGGCTCTGGGTGTCGAGTGAGGTGGCCGCGATCGTGATGCTGATCGTGCTCGGGCAGCGTCACCTGGAGGTCCTCGGTCCACCGTTCGTCCGTCCAGCGATTGTCCTCTGGGCCGCGACTGCCTTCGGGATGCTTCACGCGATGCTCGAATACTCCGGGATGTTATTGTTCAGCTCGGCCAACTGGGACGACCCACCGGGCACCGGCGCGATTACCGTGCTGGTCCTCCTCGCCGGCGCCGTCGCGGCGGCCTCACTAGCGCTGCATCCGACCCGGCTGGCTCGCTCCCCGACGGACCAGCCGCGCGACCATCCCCAGCCGGCCGAGCTTCAGAGCCGCTCCTCACACCGCAGCCCACGTACGGTGACGCCAGCCGGCAACGCTAGCTAGGCCGGGTACTGGTCCCAGCGAGCTGCAGTAGTCCCGATCCGCGGCCGGCGGTGGGTCAGCCGCCCAGCACGATCAGGGCGTCCCGGTGCACGACCACGCGGTGATAGCCCTTGCCCATCGTTGCGGCTAGCTCGCCGGTGGTGTGGCCCAGCAGCCGGGGCAGCTCTTCGGCGTCGTAGTTGACGAAACCCTTGGCGATGACGGTGCCGTCGGGAGCCACCAGGTTGACTGGGTCGCCGGCACCGAAGCTGCCCCGTACTGTGGTGATGCCGGCCGGCAGTAGGGACGCGTGGCCCTGCAGCACGGCCCGCACCGCGCCGGCGTCCAGCACCAGATCCCCACTCGCCTCGGTGGCATGGGCGAGCCAGAGCAGCCGGGTCGGGCGACGCTTGCCGGTCGGATGGAAGACGGTGCCGACGTCCTCGCCGGCGAAGGCGGCGACCACCTGGTCGGCACCGGCCAGCAGCACCGGAATCCCTGCCGAGGTGGCGATCCGAGCTGAGTCGATCTTGGTCGTCATCCCCCCGGTACCGACCCCGGACCGGCTGGTGCTGGTGACGTCGACCGCAGCCAGCTCGAGCGGCCCGCGGATCTCGCCGAGCCGTTGCGCGCCTGGCTGACGCGGGTCAGAGGT
>JBBSQO010000154.1:0-5672 GCA_038244025.1 Propionibacteriales bacterium | reverse complement strand
CACGCCAATCCCATCCGCATCCTGCCAAGCAGCCGTCCGGGCGGCATGCTCGGAATGGGCTCGGCCGGCGCCGGTCAGCTGCACCTGCTCAGCGAGGCCGGCCGGCAGTGCGGAGCGGACGGCCCGGGCTTCCAACCGCATTGGGGTGCACCACAGAGCCCTGCTCACCGTGGGGTCCGTGCTCCTCAGGACGATCTCGTCATCCGGCAGCTGCCCGCTGCTGGGAGTGATGGGCCTGTTCATGCTGATCCCTCTGTTCATGCTGGCCTCCCCAGGTACCGTCCAAGGGCGCTGATCGGAAAAACGATCCGGTACAGGTGGTAGTTGATGTAGAAGTCCCCGGGAAAGCCGGTGCCGGTGAACTCCTGCTCGTCCCAGCCGCCGTCGGGGCGCTGCCGCTCGACCAGCCAGGCGATGCCGGCCCGGGCCGGTCCGGAGGTGGTCTCGCCGGCGGCATCTAGCGCGAGCAGGGCCCAGCTGGTCTGGGAAGCGGTCGAGCGCCCGCGCCCGATCCAGGATGGGTGGGAATAGGACCGAAGATCCTCGCCCCAGCCACCGTCAGCGTTCTGGTGGGCGCCCAGCCACTGGACCGCCCGCCGAATCGGGGAGTTGTCCGGCTGGACGCCGGCAGCCACCAGCGCTGGCAGCACGGCACCGATACCGTAAACGTAGTTCGCACCCCAGCGGCCAAACCAGGAGCCATCCGCTTCCTGAGCCGCCAGCAACCAGCCGACACCGCGTTGGACCCGTGGGTCCGCTGCCCCGGTTTCCTTGGCCAGCATCTCCACCACATGGGCGGTCACATCGGCGCTCGGCGGGTCGATCACCGCCCCGAAGTCGCAGAACGGCAGCCGGTAGGCCAGCTCCCGGGTGTTGTCGGCATCGAACGCCCCCCAGCCGCCGTCGGCGGACTGCATGCCGCTGATCCAGGCCAGCGAACGCCGTACCGCCAGCTCGACCCCAGCTGCAGTTGAACCCGTACCCACTGTTGAACGGGCCCCTGGTGAGGCTTTACGAAGGGCCAGTACCACCTCGGCGGTGTCATCGATGTCGGGATAGAGGTCATTGTCGAACTCGAAGGCCCAGCCGCCAGCCGGGGTGCGCGGCCGGGTGATGGCCCAGTCACCGCGGACACCGATCTCCTCAGCCAGCAGCCAGTCGGTGGCCCTGCGCATCGCCGGATGGTCCGGGTCGACACCGGCATCACCGAGCGCCACCATCGCCAGAGCGGTATCCCAGACTGGGGACTGGCAGGCTTCCAGCCAGCGGACCGGGCCGTCGGCGGAGGTACCGGTCACGGTGAACCGATCCAGCCCGGCCAGTCCACGGCTCAGCTCAGGCCCGTCGAGCGGGTGGCCCAGAGCGTGCAATGCCATCAGCGAATAGACCCAGGGGGGCTGAATGCCGCCCCAAGATCCGTCCGCCTCCTGCCGTTCGATCACCCACTGCTCCATTTTCCGGATCGCCAGCTGACGCAGCGGACGGAGCGGGCGGTGCTGGTAGCTATGCAGGCCTGTGTCGAGGCGAAAGAAGAAGCGTTCCCAGCCTGTCACCGCGGGGGTGCCGGTGTGGGCTGCCGGTCCACGCAGCTCGTCCACCTCGATGCCAAGGTCGCGCTGCGGACGTAGCGCGACAAGGATGGTCAACGGGGCAATGGTCTGCCGCGCCCAGCAGCCGAAGTCATACAGGTTCAGCGGGAACTGGCGCGGCCAGAAAATTAGCTCCGGCGGCAGCGCGGGTACCTCGTCCCAGTCCCACAGGCCAAACAGGGCCAGCCAGATCCTGGTGAACACCCGGGTCCCGGCCAGCCCGCCGTGTGCCAGCACGATGTCACGGGCCCGGGCCATATGTGTCTCGTCCGACCCATCACCGGCCAGCCGAAGGGCGATGTAGGCCTCGGCCGTCGTTGACGAGTCGGCTGGACCACCAAAGAAGTTCCCCCAGGAACCGTCGGCGCGTTGCTGGCTGCGGATCCAGCGTGCACTGGCGTGCGTCTGGGTGGCCGTACGGACACCGAGGAACTGACGCATCAGCAGGTCTTCGGCATCCATGGTGACGTTGGTCTCCAGCAGCCCGCGCCACCATCCCTGCTCGTCCTGCCGGCCCAACAGGTGCGCAACAGCCCGGTCCAGGGCATCTTCGGCACAGACGTCCAGACCTGCCCGTTGGCCAAGTTTGGCTCGTTCGCTCAGTTCCGCTTGTTCGGTGCGTGCCATCGTCAGCAGACCCTCCCACTCAGCATTGTGGTCAGGGCGACCAGCTCGGCATGGACCGCTGCCGGCAGGCCAAGGTCATCCAGTACGGTCAGCGCCTGGGTTGTCTCCTGGTTGGCTCGCTGCTGCGCCCAACAGCGACCGCCGGCCTGCTCGACCAGGTCGGCAGCCTCCGACACCTGGACCTCACTCAGTGGCTCATTGCCGGCGTAGATGCCGCGCAGTGCCGCAGCCGCGCTGCCCTGCGACTGCCAGGCCGCCACCACGGGCAAGGACTTCTTGCGGGCCCGCAAGTCCGACCCGACCGGCTTACCGGTCTGGTCGGGAGCGCCCCAGATGCCGAGCAGGTCGTCAATCAGCTGGAAGGCCAGGCCCAGGTGTGCGCCATAGTCGGCCAGCCCGAGCGCCAGGCTGGCTGGGGCATCCAGTAGCACCGCGCCGAGCGACGCCGAGCACGACAACAGCGCCCCGGTCTTGTCTGCGGCCATCGCAAGACATTCGTCCAGACGCACGTCGGTCCGGTTCTCGAAGGCGAGATCAGCCGCCTGACCGGCAACCAGCCGCCGGGTGGTCGCCAGCAGGCAGCGCACGGCCCAGGCCGCGGTCGGGGTGGACGCCTCCGCCAGCACCTCGCCGGCCAGCGCCAGCATGGCGTCTCCGGCCAGGATCGCCGCCGCAGGACTGAACTGGGTCCAGGCGGTAGGCCGATGCCGGCGCTCGGTGTCGCCATCCATCACGTCGTCATGCAGTAAGGAGAAATTATGCACCAGCTCGCAGGCGACAGCAGCCGGGACGGCTTGCTCGGGCGCGGCACCTGCTGCCTGTCCGGACAGCAGGCAGAGGGTGGCCCGGATACCCTTGCCGCCGCCACCCGACCCATTGGTACCGCCAGATCCATTGGTACCGGGAAGCCCGTCGAGGCCGGTGAAGCCGAGATGGTAGCCGCACACCTCGCGGGTCTGCGGGTCAAGGCGGCCCAGCGCGTGCCGCAACGGCGCCTCGGTCAGCAGCCGGGTCTGCTCAATGGTCCGTGCGGTTAGGCTGCTGGCGGTTGGCTGCCTGTTGATCATCGGGGAGCTGGCCTCGGTACTGATGTCGGATGGTCTGATGGTCGAGGTCATGCCGTCATCTCCTTGATTGTCTCCTTCGTCGTCTCGTGCGCTCGCCGTTGTGCAGGGTGGTCGGGGAAGCCGAGCAGGGTGGCTGCGGTCAGGCCGCTGCGGACCGCACCCTCCATCGTGTCCGGCCACCCGGTGTCGGTCCAGGAGCCAGCCAGCGCCAGCCGCGGCAGCAGGGTGTGCGCGGTCGGGCGCAACGCCTGAGTTCCCGCGCCCTGCCGGAAGGTGGCGTGTGGTTCCCGGGTGACGAAGCCGTCCAGCAGCGTCGCCTCACGGGCCGCCGGAAAGAGTGCCTGCAACGCGGCCTGTTGCTCGTCGACCAGCTCACCCGCGGGGCGGCGAAGCTGGTGATCAGCGGCCGACAGGGAAACCACCAGATACTGACCCTCGGCGGCGGTCGCCAGCGTACGGTCAAAGATCCAGCTGGCCGGAGAGTCCACCGCGGCGGCGAAGCTCAGCGCGGTGACCGGCCGGTCATAGCGCAGATGCACATTGACGATGGGGGAGGACCCGAGACCGGCCCAGCGATCCCGATTGGGACAGGCTGCAGCGGGCACCAGCTGTGCCGCCTGCTGATGCGGGACGGCAAGCACGGCCCCCTCGACCTCCACCTCCCCGGTGGCGGTCCGGACGACCAGGCCATCACCATCGGGCTCAATCGCGGTCACCCGGTTGCCGGTGGCCAGCCGTGCCCCCAGCCGTCCCAGCAGCCGACGCACCGGCCGGTCGTGCAGCTCCGACAGGGGCGCCTGCGGCACGGCAATGTCGCCGCCGGTGCGGCTGTCCAGCAAGCCGGTACGGAAGACCTTGGCCGCCAGCGCCAGCGATGCCTGCTCCGGCTCAATGTTCAACGCAGCCAGGCAGACCAGCCCCCACAGCCGTGCTATCGCTCGCTCACCCTGTCCATGCCGCACCAGCCAGTTGCCGAAGGTTTCTAGATCATGTCGGTGGTCGGTGGGATCCACTCGACTCAGTGCGGCCGCCGCCCAGACCGCGTTGAGGCGCTCGACCGGAGACAAGGCAGCAAAGCCGAGCACCGCGGGAATCAGATGCAGGGGTGCCGGCCCGTACGCACCGCGCCGCAGCCAGCTGGGCGGACAACCCGGCCGGAGCACCGGAATCTCCATCCGCTGCTGCACCGGGACAAGGTGGGACACTTCGAGCCGTTCCAGCAGGGCGCGATGTGTGGAGTAGCAGCGCAGCAGCACGTGCTGACCGGTGTCCACCGCCAGTCCGCCGCGGTCAAAGGAGTAGGTGGCACCGCCGAGTCGGGGCCGCGCCTCAAACACGGTCACCTGCCAGCCGCGGTCAGCCAGCTGGATCGCGGCACTGATCCCGGCCAGTCCACCGCCAACCACAGCGACCCGACCGGCCCTCGTGAGCACACTTTGCGACCGGCCGCTCATGCCGTTCTCCAGACCAGCGCACGGGTGGCCACGGCCAGTTTCTTCTTGCCGGGCAGGGACATCCGGGTGCCTCGCACCGGCTCCGGATCGGTCCTGATCTCCAACAGCAGCCGCCGGTAGATGCCGGCCATCGCGGCCGTACAGGCAGCACTGCGCCGGTCCAGCAGCGGGAGCAGCCGCAGCCCCCGCTGATACCACTCCAAGGCCCGGGTGGCTTCGAACCGGACGAGCGCGTTGAATCCGTCCGGTGGATCGTCCAGCCGGCCCGACTCGTCGATCGTCAGCTGGCAACCGAACCGCATCAGGTCCTCGCTCGGTAGGTAGACGCGGCCGATCATCCGGTCCTCGCGCAGGTCCCGCAGGATATTGGTCAGCTGCAGGGCGATCCCGAGCGTGTCGGCCAGCTGCCACGCCTGGTCAATGTCGGGCGGGTCGTAGACGCCCAGGGACAGCCGGCCAACCGATCCGGCTACACAGCGGCAATAACCGACCAAATTCTCAAACGTCGCATAGCGGTGCACCGTGACGTCGGCCCGGCAGCCATCGACCAGCTCATCGAAGGCTTCCAGCGGTACCGGGAACTTATCGATGGTGTCGGCCAGCGCAGTCAGCACCGGATCGCCGTCCACCTCCCGGGTGGTCAATGCCTCCAGCGAGGCACGGACCCGGCCCAGACGGTGGAGCTTCTTCTTGTCCGGCAGATCTCCGTCCCCGATGTCATCGATTCTGCGTGCCATCGCGTAGATGGCCGACAGCGACCGTCGCTTGTCTGTGGGCAGCAGTCGAATGCCGTAGGAGAAGTTTCGAGCTTCGGATCTGGTGATCCGCTCACATTGGTCGTAGGCATCTTTCAGGTTCATCCGGCGGTCCTCACCAACGCGAGCAACCAGGCTGATGCCATCGCCGGGCCGGATGGCTTGGCCGGGCCTGCCACT
>JBBSQO010000153.1:0-5697 GCA_038244025.1 Propionibacteriales bacterium | reverse complement strand
TCCCGGGTCCAGTTCGACGACGGTAACCCGCTGGACGCCCGGGTGACGGAGATGGAGGCGGTCGCCAAACCGTACGCGAAAGGCCGGCAGATCCTCCCGGTGCTCGAGCTGATCACCACCGTCGTCCACGGCTCGCCGGGCAGCGACGGCATGTATCGCAGCCGGATGACCGGTGACGTGATCAAGACGTATCTCAAGGCCGCCCGCAGACACCAAGCGATCTTGTTGTTGAACATCCAGCCTGGCCGGGCTACGTTCATCGACGAGGTCAAGGCCTATCGGAAATGGTTGAAGGAGCCGGATGTCGGACTGGCTCTGGATCCCGAATGGGCTGTCTCTGAGGGGCAGGTACCTGGTCGCGTCTTTGGCCGGACGTCGGGCAAGGAGCTTGACCAGGTGTCGGCCTACGTGTCTTCGCTGGTGAGGAGTGAGAACCTGCCGGAGAAGGTGATGGTCTATCACCAGCTGCACGTCCAGATCGTCAGCAGGGAAGCGGGTTTGCAGAAGCACCCGGGCGTGGTGGCGATCAAGTCGGTCGACGGGATCGGTGCGGCCGGTGACAAGGTCGCCACCTGGAAACGGGTGATCAAGAAGAAGCCGAAGTTCGTCCATCCTGGCTTCAAGTTGTTCTACGAAGAGGATCGCGATCATGGCAAGCTGATGACGCCGGCACAGGTGATGGCCTTGAAGCCGACGCCGGAGTACATCCTCTATGAGTAGACGGGGCACGCCGTACCGGCTGCCAACCATGACGCCGCGGCAGCAGCTGCAGGCGGGTCAGCTGCCCCGACGGCTGCTCCAGCTGCTCGTCGGCCTGGTACTTTACGGTTTCTCGATGGCGATGATGTTGAGGGCAACGCTGGGACTGGACCCATGGGATGTCCTGCACCAGGGGCTGACCAGGTTCGTGCCGCTCACCTTCGGCCAGGTCACCATCGTCGTTGGCGCCCTGGTGCTGCTGTTGTGGATCCCGCTGAGGCAATGGCCGGGGTTCGGCACGGTTGCCAACGTCATCGTGATCGGGCTGGCCGCGGATCTCGGCCTGTGGCTGCTGCCCACCCCCGACACGCTGTGGGTCCGGGTTCCGTTGATGCTGGCCGGGGTAGTGGCCAACGGACTGGCCGGCGCCATCTACATCGGGAGCAATCTCGGGCCGGGCCCGCGAGACGGTTTGATGACTGGGCTGGCCAGCAGGACCGGGCATAGCCTCCGGCTGGTGCGGACCTCGATCGAGATCACCGTACTGGTCGCCGGCTGGCTGCTCGGCGGCACGTTCGGGGTCGGCACCATCCTGTACGCGCTCGGGATCGGGCCGCTGATCCAGTTCTTCCTTCCCTTCGTGGCCGTACGTGTCCAACCGGCAGGGACTGATGGTGAGTCAGACTCCCGCAATGCCGAGGGGCGTTAGTCGTCACCCATCAGCCGGGCGGCGTTACTTCACCGAGCCGCTCATCAGTCCGCCGATGAAGTACCGGCCGAGCAGAATGTAGACCAGCAGGGTGGGCAGCGAGGCGATCAGGACACCGGCGAAGATGGAGGAATAGTCCGGGTTCTGACCACCAGCGAGCTCGTTCAGCACGTACGTCACCGGTCCGTTCTGCGGCGAGGTGAGGAACAGCGCGAACAGAAAATCGTTCCAAGCCGAGGTGAACTGCCAGATCAGGGTCACCACGAAACCGGGGATGGAGATCGGCAGCACAATGGATGAATAGGTGCGCAGTATCCCGGCCCCGTCGACCTGGGCGGCCTCCAAGATCTCGGTCGGCACCGCGGTTGCGTAATAGTTGCGGAAGATGAGAGTGCAGATCGGGATACCAAAAATGGTGTGCACAATAATCAGCTTGACGATGCCGTCGATGAACGGGACCGCCTCGTGCATCGACAACAACATGCGCTGCAAGGGGATCATCACGGCCTGGTAGGGGATGAACATGCCGAACAGGAAGAGCGTGAAGACGAGGTTCGCGCCGGGAAACTTCCACTTGGCGAAGACGTAGCCGTTCAACGAACCAAGGATCGAGGAGAGGACCGCAGCCACCGTCGCCATGATCAACGAACGTCCCAGCGCACCACCGAGCTGGTCCCACGCCGCCTTCCATCCGCCGATGGACAGGTGCGAGGGCAGGTTCCATGCGGTGTCGGTGGTGATGTCACCGGCCCGTTTCAGGCTGGTCACCACCAGCACGTACATCGGGATCAAGATGACGATGGCAAAGATGATCAGCAGCGCATACCGCACGGTACGTGCCGTTGCTGCCTTGCCGCCCGTGGAGCCGGGAGTGGTCGATTTGCCGGTCGGCGGTGGCAGCGCCTCGGTGGGGACGGCGGTGGTGGTGACGGAGGCCATCTCAGCTGTCCCCTTGCTCGGTCCGGTTGGTGTAGATCAGGTACGGCACCACCACGACAGCCACCAGGACCAACAAGATGGTGGCGTTGGTAGCGGCCGCCTGCGGGTTGGACTGCGGGAACAGCTGGATCCACATCAACGTGGCCGGCACCTCGGCCTGGTAGGAGCTCGATCCCGCAATGGAGTAGATCAGGTCGAACATCTTCATCGACATATGCCCGATGATGATCAACGCCGACAGTGCGACTGGGGAGAGCTGCGGAAAGAGCACATGCCGGTAAATCTTGAACTCGGTGGCCCCGTCCATCCGGGCCGCCTCCCGCTGGTCATCGGAGATGCCCCGGAAACCGGCCAAGAACAAGGCCATCACATATCCTGAGAGCTGCCAGATGGCCGGGATCGCCATCGCCGCCATCGAGAAGGTGTTCGACGATGACCACCACCGGTTCTGCAAATCACCCAGGCCCAGCTTCAAGAACAGCTGGTTCAGCCCGATGGCCTGGTCCGGGCCGATACCGGGCGACATCAACCAGCGCCACACCACCCCGGCAGCGATGAACGACACCGCCATCGGAAACAGGTAGATCGACCGGAACACCCCCTCGGCCGTCACCCCCTTCTCCAGCAGGACCGCCCACAGCAGACCGAAGAACATCGTGCCGGCCAAGAACACCACCGTCAGCACCGCAAGGTTCTTCAGGGCATGGTGATAACGGCCATCAGCCAACAAGGCCGCATAGTTGGCCAGCCCGCCGGGGTTGGTCACCTTATCGGTGACATAGTCCGTGGTCCGCTGCAACGACGTCTGGATGTTCTTGCCGATCAGAACGTACACGAAAATGGCCATCAAGATGATGGACGGGCTGACGAGCAGCAACCCGGGCAGCCAACGCTTGGCTTTCCGCATGTATGTCCTTTACTCGGAACGATGTCTGGCCGAGGTGGGTGGCCTGCGGAGTATCAAGCACAGCCCGCCGGCCACCCACCGGTTCAGCTTCCGTTCTTCTGCGCGGCCGCGGCCAGATCCTTGACCAGCGTGTCACTATCCTTGCTGCCATAGAACTTCGAGACAGCGGTAGTGATATCCGACAGCCAGGCCTGGTTGACAGCAGCACCATGCGCGATCGAGGAGGCGATCTTGTCATCCTTGAACGACTTCATCGCACTCTGCTGGTACTTGGGGAAGTCAGTCGGCGCGACATCCGTACGCGCCGGGATGGAACCCTTGGCCATGTTGAAGGCCTTCTGACCCTCTGGCGAGCCAACTAGGCTGAGCCAATCCTTCGCACCGGCCGGGTTCTTCGCGCCCTTCGGCAAGGTGAACGAATCAGCCAGGAAGTCGAAGGTACCGTCGGTGCCCGGAACCGGGAAGTAGCCGTAGTCCTTGCCATCCTTCTTGTGCTTCGAGGTGAACTCCGCGACCGCCCAGTCACCCATCACGTTGTAGGCAGCCTTACCGGCAATCACCATGTCGGTCGCTGGTGGCCAGTCATCACCATCGCTGGCCGTGTTGGCGAAGGTCAGCAAGGTCTTGAAGTGCGAGACGGCCTTCTTCACACCGTCGGAGTCCCACTTGGTGTCGCCGGTGAACAGCCCGCTGTAACCATCGGTGCCCAGATCGGCCAACAAGACAGTCTCCAGCAGCTGCACCTGGGTCCATGACCCGCCGACGCCGAGCGGGGTGGAGACACCGGAAGCCTTCACCTTCTTCATGTCGGCAATCCAAGCGTCAATATCCTTCGGCGTGCCGCTCACCCCGGCCTTCTTCAGCACGGCGAGATTGGTCCACACCACGTTGGCCCGGTGGATGTTGGACGGAACCGAGTAGATGTTGCCCTTGACGGTCAGCCGATCCAGCAGGTCCTTCGGGAACACCGACTCACCGCCGAGACTCTTGATCACGTCGTTGACCGGGACGATCTGCCCCTTGCGGATGTAGTCGGTCAACTCAGCACCGGCGTGTCCCTGGAAGGAGTCCGGCGGATTACCGTTCTGCAGGTCGGTCGCCAACTTGGCCTTGGCATTAGAACCCGCACCACCAGCGACGGCCAGGTTGACGAACTTGTCCTTGCCGTACTTGGCCTTGAACTGCTTCTGCAAGGCCTCCAGGCCGGCCTTCTCCGAGCCGGCCGCCCACCAGGTGAAGACACCCACATCACCGCCGGCACCCCCGGGTACGGATTTGGCCGTCTGCTCCGGAGCAGACGAACTCGTCGCCGGACCACCGGTCTTAGCGTCACCCGAGCCGCCACAACCGGCGAGTGCGAGGGTCGCGGCCAGGCATGCGGCCGCAAATGTTCTTCTGCGCATGATGCAGGTCCTCCATCGATTCCTAAACGGGGCGCCACGACCGATATCGGACACCGCAGGGTCATTGTTGCCTTGGAGGACTCTAGTCCTGTCCGACTGGCTGGCCTGGGATTGACCCAAACGTCAGGGAAACTGATACCCAGCCGTTACGAATCGGCCAGCGACGACGGTGGCGACGCATCCAGCAACGGTGCCCTCGACCCCATCCAAACTGGCCGGGTCACCGAATATCAAGCACCGGTTGCCGGATTATGGGAAATACGACGCCGGAGGGGCGGCAGCTTAAGCAGCCAGGCTGTTGTCCCGCCCAACCGCGTGCCCGCCCAACCGGGTCTGACTGCCACGTTCACCGGAACCACCGATCGGACACCGTATGCGGGCATGGTGTTCAACGGTCGGAACACGCGGGGACGAGTGTCGTGGACCACGCGATGTACGGTGACAGCTGCCGAGCCGGGTCAGCGGTTAGCCTTCCGGGTTCATGCCATCGGCGTGAGGGTGCCACGCATCCGTAGGCCGATCGCCAACGGGGAGTATCGCTTCGAACGGCTGCCCGACGGTACTCGCGTCACGGAGACCTGGACCGATGACCGGCGTAGTTGGCCGGATCACATCGGAGGTGTCTTTGACCGGATCGTGACCGGCGGGCGCACCTTTGCTGACTTGTAACGCGGCAACATAGAGCGGGCACTGACAAACCTGAAAGAGGCCGTCGAATCGGACCCATCCGGCACCTAACCCGGAAGGTCAGATGTCGGTCTGGCTGTCACCAGGTCCATGCTTCCCCCCAAGGGTAGACGCGAGTTGAGTCGGGTTACTACCTTTCTCGATACGGGCGATGAGTTTCCCCTCTGGCTCTCGTCAGTTCATCGACGGTCGCCACACATTTCTGAGAGGACTACCAATGAGCCGAGTACGGGTACTGGTCGGGACCCGCAAGGGTGCGTTCATCCTGACCGCAGACGGCAAACGTCAACAGTGGGATGTCAGCGGTCCCCACTTCGGCGGCTGGGAGGTGTATCACCTCAACGCGTCCCCGG
>JBBSQO010000152.1:0-5718 GCA_038244025.1 Propionibacteriales bacterium | reverse complement strand
GTCGCGCGGGGTACAGGTTCGCGATCACCACGCTGGCATCCAAGGTGATCATTCCGGCCAGTCCCGACGCAGGCTGGCGAGGTAGTCCTCAGTGAACGCGTCGGCGTACTTCCCGCTGGTAGACTCGATGGCCTCCCGCCGGCGGCGAATCGCCTCGCTCCGTCCGTGCTGCAGGGTGGCACTGCCCGCGTGGACCAGGCGCAGCAACAACTTGGACCGCGGCTCGTCCGGCCACCGCCGCGCGGCAATGCCCAGCGCACGGGCCACGTCCCGGGTCTCGGTGATCTGGTGGCGCGGTCGGGTAGTCGGATACCACGAGGTGTACCACTTGAGAATCAGGTGATACACCTGTGTTCTCTGTTCGCTGGAGCCCTAGCCGCCAGCACTGTGGTCCCACCTGTGCGCGATAACGACGAAACCCTAGCCGCCAACTGCACCATTACCCCACCTGTGCGGGATAACGGTTGGCTAGTGCTAGTCAACGAGTTGATCCTGAGGCTCAACATGCGGTTAGCGGGCCAGTTACGGGATACTCAACGATCGTGGCAATACCCCTGGCGCTCGTCTCCGCCGCTATGACCCTGGTCGGCGGCACTGTCGCGTTCAAGCTGAAAGACAAACGGCACCTCATCCTCGGGCTGGCTGCCGGCATCATGCTCGGGGTTGTCATGTTCGACCTGATCCCGGAGGCCATCGACCTGTCACACCAGCAGGTTGTCGGCATTCCGGTCGTGATGATCACCCTGGCGGCAGGATTCTTCACCTTCCATGTCATCGAACGCGGTGCTGCTCTGCACCAGCTCCATGAGGGTGAGTACTCCGCACATGATCACCGCAGCAAGCCGGTGGGGTTGTTGATCGTCTTCGGTCTCGTCTTCCACAGCACGCTTGACGGCTTCGGCATCGGGCTGGGTTTCCAGTCCGGCGCTGCGCTCGGGTTGGCCGTCGCCGTAGCCATCATCGCCCACGACTTCGCCGATGGCTTCAACACGTTCACCATCGCCACCCTGTACGGCAACAAACGCCGGGCAGCCATCGCAATGGTTGCCCTCGATGCCATCGCCCCGGTCGTGGGAGCGGCCCTTGGCACCGTCATCCAGGTCCCACCGCAGGCGCTCGGCCTGTATCTGGGCTACTTCTCCGGCGTGCTGCTCTACCTTGCTGCTTGCGACATCCTCCCCGAAGCCCATGCCTCCCACCCATCCCGGGTGACGCTCGTCCTGACCTTGTTGGGCACCCTTGGCATGGGCGGTGTCGTCGCGCTCACACACCTTTGATCCTCACCCGGAGGGGCCAGGCGAAGGGACCTCAACGGTCCGGTTTTCGCCCTTCTTCTGGACAGAACCTGGACCCGCATGAGGCACTACGGTCAGCCCAAGAAAGGGGTATGCACATCACAGTGCTGGTTCTCCGTTGGGATTGTCCCTGGATCTTCGGGACAAAACTAACTCAATCCTGCGGCATTGCTGCCGAAAACCCGCGGATTGCCAAAGGTAAAGCAGCCAAGATTCGGTTGTGGGGCCGATCGGCCACACCGAGTGCCAACCGAAAGAAGATCACCATGAAGAGCAAGACCGTTCTCGCCGGCGTCGCAGCAGCTATCGTCACTGCTGGGGTCGTTATTCCGCTGCCCGCCAACGCAGCCACCGCTACGGCAACCACAACCACGACGTGTGGAGCCTTCCGGGGTACGTTGGAGAACTACAATCCAGCCAAGAAGAGCAACCGGGTCCAAGCCACACTCGACGGAACCTTGGTGATCGACTACAGGTTCCCCTCTTCCTACACTTTCGTCCTCTTCTTCGACGAGAAGACACCGCACGTTGTCACGATGAAGGTCACCGCCAAGAACGGCAAGCGGGTAAATAAGACGATCAAGATCAAGCCTTGCTCCTGAACATCAGTCACAATCCGGCCCGTCACCTCTCAGGTGGCGGGCCTTGGGCCTCAGCAGAGTTGGTAATGAGCTGCCTTGGCAGCCTCCGGCGAGCCTGCACGGGGTCGATCTCCATCCGGCCGTGGATCCACGAGGCATCATCTCGGCCCGTCGCCATGTCCTGGGGCATCTGCCTGCGGCGTCGCTCTAGGCTAGGGCGATGAGCGGACGCGATACGCCGAATGCGACGACCAAGGTTCCGCTGTCCACGCGGCTACGGCTATTCCCGAAGTTCCTGTGGCGGTTGCTGACCCAGACCATCGGCGACTGCGTCCGCTATCGCGTCACCGGGCTGGCCGCCGAGGCAGCCTTCTTTGCCATTCTTTCCTTACCGCCGCTGATCTTCGGCCTGGCCGGGGCGATCGGCTTCGTGGCGGGCACCTTCAGTGTCCAGACCATCAGCGAGTTCCGCGAAGAGGTACTTGATCTCGCGTCTCGGGTCCTCACGCCGGAAAGCATCAAGGGCGTGATCCAGCCCACCTTGGACGAGGTGTTGGCCAGTGGTCGGTTCTCGGTGATCTCGATTGGGTTTGTGATCGCCCTGTGGTCCGGCTCGCGCGCACTGAACGTCTTCGTCGACACGATCACGATCATGTACGGCCTGGGCGGCAAGCGCGGAATTGTTCGGACTCGCGCCCTGTCGTTCACCCTGTACGTGATCTTCCTGGTGGCCGGTGTGGTCCTGCTGCCGCTGGTCCTCGCCGGGCCGTCCCTTGTCGATGCCCTGCTCCCCCACGCGTTGTCCGGTATGGCCGTCCTGTACTGGCCCATCGTGCTGATCCTGTCTATCTGCGTCCTGACCACCCTCTACCATCTCTCCGTTCCGGTCCGGTCCAGCTGGCGATCCGATCTGCCCGGCGCCGCCCTGACCCTGCTGCTCTGGATCGGGGGTAGCGCGTTGTTGCGACTGGTGCTGAGTGTGTCAACCGGCAGTACGTCGATCTACGGGCCGCTGGCCGCACCGATCGCCGTCTTGCTGTGGCTCTTCCTGATCTCGATTGCCGTGCTCATTGGTGCCGCCTTCAACGCCGCGGTGGACACGTTCTTCCCACTCTTTTCCGGCATTGACCACACCAACGGTCAGGACGACAAGAGCGAGCCCACACCCGACCATAGGCGTCCCGCCGTTTGACCCGGCACTCGACTAGGTCCCTCCTCTCGACGAGATCGTGATCATATCGTGAGATGGAATCTCATATTTTAAGATTTGCATTTGCTTCGCTGGTCACCAGTGACTGAAACTTGGACCCAGGCAATCACAGTGAGGTGGCGCAACGATCCCCTGGTCCATCGCGGCCACCCATCAGTAATGCAGGAAAGGCAGCATCATGACCGCTCCTTCACTCATCTTGTTGGACTATGGCAGCCAGGACCCACGAGTGGCCCAGGTCAGCCAGGAGTTCCGTGCCAGCCTGCAACAGATGCGGCCCGAGCTCGACATCCAGGTCGCCTTCCTGGACCACTGCGCGCCTGCCCTGCCCGGGGCGGTCAAGAAGCTGCTCCGCAAGGGCGTCGAGGAAGTTGTCCTGGTGCCGCTGTCCCTCTCAGACGCCTTTGAAGCCAGCGCCACCGTACCGGCCGTTGCCCAAACGCTGCAGGCAGCCCATGCCGGCCTCCGGATTCGCGTCTCTCGGCCGATCGGTCCGGAGGCAGCGCTGCTGTCCATCGTTGATCGTCGGCTCCGGGAGGCGCTGCGCGCCCACCACGTCACCGAGCTGGATGGCCTCGTCCTCGCCGCGGCCGGCTCCACCGATATCCGCAGCAACGCCCTGCTGGCCCGCCGGACGCGGCAGTGGGCCGCTCACCACAAGCTGCCCTGCCTCACTGGTCTTGCCTCGGAGTCAGGCCCGTCTGCGGGAGAAGCCGTACGGACACTCCGGTCACAGGGTCGGCGACACATTGCCGTCGGCTCCTGGTTCCTATCGCCTGGACCCTCTTTCGTACAACAGTCCGACGAGGCCCACGAAGCGGGCGCCGTGGCGGTTGCCGATTCGCTCGGTGCCGAGCCTCAGATCGCCGAGTTCGTCCTTACCCGTTACCTGGTGGCTGCGATGGAACTTGTTGATCTCGAGCCCACCACCGCCAACGAAGAGGATGCCCCGGTGCGTCACCTGAGCGTGGTTGGCGCCTGACCGCCGGAATTCTCGACAGACTCGACCGACGTCCGAGGTGGCGCTCAAGACTTGGCGAGCCGCTTTTTTTCTTTCTCCACATCAAAGTCTGGCTTTGGCCAAACAAGATCAAGCGCTTCCAGGTGCTCGAGCAGCAACATCGCGACTGCCCAGTTGCGGTACCACTTGCGGTCCGCCGGGATGATATGCCAGGGCGCCTGCGGGGTGTTGCATGCTTCCAGCGCGTCGTTGTACGCATTGACGTAGGCAGGCCACTTGGTCCGAGCGTCCACGTCCTCCGGGTTGTACTTCCAGTATTTGGCCGGATTGTCCAGCCGGGCCAGCAGCCGTTCCTTCTGCTTCTCGGGTGACACGTGCAGGAAGCACTTGATCACCGTGGTCCCCGTCTCCACCAGCTGAGCCTCGAACTGGTTGATCTCATCGAAGCGCCGACGCCAGGTCTTCTCCGAGACCAGCTTGTTGACCCGCACCACCAGAACGTCCTCATAGTGGGAGCGATCGAAGATGCCGATCATGCCGGGCTTGGGGAGCTCGTTCTTGATCCGCCACAGGAAGCGATGGGACAGCTCCTCGGCGGTCGGCGCCTTGAACGCCTTCAGCTGAACGCCCTGCGGGTCGACCAGCCCAATCGCATGCCGGATAACGCCACCTTTGCCGGACGTGTCCATCCCCTGCAAGATGACCAGAACGCTCTTGGCAGCCGGGTCATCGACCCGCCCAGATGCATAGAGCCGCTCCTGGACGTCATCTAGCCTGGGAGCCAACGCTTGGGTCAGTAGCGGGGCATCCTTCTTGCCCTTGCCGGGATAGCCTTCCCGAGCCCGGGCGTCGAACGTAGCGATGTCGACGGGCCCACTTGCCAGCCGCAGCAGTTCCGACAGCGGTGTGGCCGGCAACGCCGGGACATCCCCGGCAGCAACGTTATTCTCGTGCTTCTTGGACATGGGCACAGTCTGCACCACTGAGCCAGAATGTGGGCGTGCAGCACTGTACGTGAAGCGCTGTAGTCTCACTGGTCGCTCATGTAAGGATGCTGGCATGCGGAACCTCTTCGTCAGCGGCGGTCACGCCATCCCTGCCCAAGCCGGGCCAGCCGAGCTGGCTGAGCTCTATCGACACCCCACCGGCGGTGTCCACGGCTGGTTGCGGATGAATTTTGTCGCCACCCTGGACGGGTCTGTCCAAGGTCACGATGGTCGCTCCGGCACCATCAACACCCCGAGTGATCATCAGGTTTTCGCAGTGCAACGGGCCCATTGTGATGCCGTGGTTGCCGGCGCCCAGACGGTTCGGACCGAAGGCTACCGGGCCATCGACCTGGCAGACTGGCAGCGCGATCTCCGGTTCGCCGAGGGGCTCACCGCGCTACCGGCGCTGGTGATCATCTCCGGCTCGCTGAGGCTGGATCCCGCCATCGTCGAGGCTGTCGACGGGGGTGGCGGTCCGGTGATCGTCCTCACCTTGCCCGGGCATCCACCCGCCGTCACCGGCCCGCTGCGATCAGCCGGAATAGAGCTGATCGAGATCGAGGAAGCGGCCAGCAGCGGAGGAGTTGATCTTGGCCGGGCAACCGCACTGCTGGCCGAGCGTGGTTATCGACGGCTGCTGTGTGAAGGGGGCGCCCATCTGCACCACGCATTGTTGACCGCC
>JBBSQO010000151.1:0-5739 GCA_038244025.1 Propionibacteriales bacterium | reverse complement strand
TCCAGCAGTCCAGCACCAGTCCAACCAGCACGAGTCCAACCAGCACGAGTCCAACCAGCACGAGTCCAACCAGCACAGCCGAAGGAACAACCCGATGAGCACCAGCTACACATTCCCCGACATCGCCCCCGCAGTCCAAGCTCTGGAGAAGACCGTCTACACCGTGGCCAGCGGTGACCTGCGCCCCAGCGCGAACGTCAAATGCTGGCCCACCCAGGAGAGGCTCGAGGCCGACCTCGGCGCGGCGGTCAGCAACCTGGGCTGGACGGTCCAGCGGGGACATCCCGTCGATGCCGACCTCGGCCACGGCTTCATCCATAGCCAGCGGCACGGGATGGAGGTCTTCGCCTCGATCCCTGCCGAGGCGCCTCTGATCGTCGCGGAGGCGGTCTGGCAGTACAGCCATCACGTGCTGGCCGGGCTGCGTACGCATCGCGGTCCGATCCTGGTGGTGGCCAACTGGGCCGGGGACTTTCCCGGACTGGTCGGCCTGCTGAACCTGACCGCCAGCTTGACCAAGGCCGGGGTGAAGTATTCGGCCCTGTGGAGCAAGGACTTCACCGATGACTGGGCCATCGATCACCTGACCGAATGGCTCACAACCGGCGACATCAACCACGACCTTTCCCAGGTCCGCGATCTTCCCACCCTCGACGACAGCAGCGAGGAGGTCAAGCTGGGCCGGGCACTGGCAGCTCAGCTTAGATCCGCGAAGGCGATCATCGGGGTCTTCGACGAGGGCTGCATGGGCATGTACAACGCCATCGTCGATGATGAGCTGCTGAACCCGCTCGGCCTCTACAAGGAGCGGCTTTCCCAGAGCGCCCTGGTGGCGGAGCTGACCGCGGTCACCGACTCCGAGGCGGATGCCGTCAAGCAGTGGCTCGACCAGGCCGGGCTAACCTTCCACTTCGGCACCGATGAGAAGACCGAGCTGACTCCGGTCCAGGTGCACAGCCAGCTGAAGATGTACATCGCCGCGCTGCGGATCAGCGATGACTTCGGCCTGGACGCGGTCGGCATCCAGTACCAGCAGGGCCTCAAGGATGTGGTCCCGGCCAGCGATCTGGCCGAGGGGCTGCTGAACAACGTCGAACGCCCGCCGGTCAGGTCCCGCGACGGCAAGCGCGAGCTGTACGCCGGCAAGGCACTGCCGCACTTCAACGAGGTGGATGAGGGCGTGGCGGTGGATGCCCTGGTGACCAACCGGATCTGGACCGCGATGGGGCTCGACCCGGCCACCACCTTGCATGACATTCGCTGGGGCGAGGAGTACGACGGCGAGTTCGTCTGGGTCTTCGAGATCTCCGGCTCGGTGCCGGCTTCCCACAACGGCGGGTACAACAAGTCGTACAGCATGCGGCAACCACCGATGTTCTTCCCGCTGGGTGGCGGGACACTGAGCGGCTGCTCCCGGCCCGGCGAGATCGTCTGGTCCCGGGTCTTCATCATGGCTGGCCAGCTCCATGTTGATCTTGGCCGCGGCCACGTCGCCGACCTGCCGGCCGAGGAGACCCAGCGCCGGCTGGACGCCACCGACCCGCAGTGGCCGATCATGCATGCCGTGCTGCACGGGGTCAGCCGCAACCAGCTGATGGCCAGACACAAGGCAAACCACGTCCAGGTTGTCTACGCCCCGGACGCCGAGACTGCGGACAAGGCGCTGCTGGCCAAGGCCGCCCTGTTTGCCGAGCTGGGCGTCCAGGTCCATCTCTGCGGTGACGTCGCCATCTGATCAGATGGTCCGCCGGACCACACCCTGCCGATCATGCTTGAGAGGGAGACTCGACGACCCATGGTGTTCAACCACGACATCGCGCGGCTGCGTGATGTCCAGAGCCGGTCGATCAGCCCGGAGAACTTCGACGGCGCCAAGGGCGGTGGCGCCAGGGCCACCGAGGGCACCGGTGCTGCCTGTGCCCGCGACCTCGGAGTTGGCTGGAAGGTCTCGCCCTCGGTAGAAATCTCCGGCCATGAGGTGTTCGAGATGGCGAAGATCGCCGGTCCGGGGCGGATCACCCACATCTGGCTCACTACCCACTACGGCAACTGGCGATCACTGGTGCTGCGGGCCTACTGGGAGGACGCCGCCGAGCCGGCGATCGAGGTCCCGTTGGGTGACTTCTTCGCCAACGGCTGGGGAAGGTTTGCCCAGGTCAGCTCGGCGATGATCGCGGCCAACCCCAACGGCGGTTTCAACTCCTACTGGCCGATGCCGTTCGGGACTGCAGCCCGGCTGACCATTGAGAACCTCAGCCCTGAGCCGGCCATCGTCTATTACCAGGTCACCTTCGAAACCGGTGCCGATGTCACCGACTCTGGCTATCTGCATACCCAGTACCGGCGCAGCAACCCGCTGCCAGAGCTAGAGACTCATCCCATCCTGACCGGTATCCAGGGCAAGGGGCACTACGTTGGCACCTACCTTGCCTGGGGAGTCAATTCTCCTGGCTGGTGGGGCGAGGGCGAGATCAAGTTCTACCTGGACGGCGACATCGACTTCCCGACCATCGCCGGCACCGGGACGGAGGACTACTTCGGTGGCGCCTGGAACTTCGACGTACCAGGTCAGGGCTACACCGAGTTCAGCACGCCCTACTTAGGCATGCCGCAGGTGATCAAGCCCGATGGTCTCTACCACAGCCAGCAGCGATTCGGCCAAGAACGGTTCGGCATGTATCGATGGCATCTGTTGGACCCGATCCACTTCCATCAGGATCTGACGGTCGACATCCAAGCCTTGGGCTGGAAGTCCGGTCACCGCTACCACCCACTGCATGACGACATCGCCTCGACCGCCCTCTTCTATCTGGACCGTCCGACAGCCAGCCGGCCAGAGTTGCCGAGCGCAGATTTTTTAGCCACGGCGGGTGAACCGCTCTGATAGCCCTGAAACAGACGGGTCAGCCTGGCCGACGAAGAAGTCCCGGTCACCGCATCCGTGCAGTTCTTCAATCCACTGATCAGGGCGGGGATGCGGACGCCAGTGGCATCCCCGCCCTGATCTATCGGACGACGATCACCAACATCTCTGATCGTCCGCTGGCGGTGTCGGTCTGTGGCAGCCTGGCGAACACGATCGGCTATCACCGGGATCGGCCACTGCCGGAGGGCAACTCGTTCGCGCTACCGAGGGCAACAGCTGGCGCACTGCTGCCACCGACGGGCAGATGGGCGCGATCGTCCGGTCGCAACGGCTCTGGCAGCTGACCGGTGACACCGCCCGGCTGGCTCAGCTGTGGCCCGAGGTACGCAAGGCAGCTAGTCGGGCACTCGATGCGTTGCTCAGCGGTATCGACACCGGCCTTGACCGGGACCTTGCCCGGGCTCGGGTGAGACAGAACTGGCCGTCCGGGTATTTACCGCCGTCCGGGACCGCTATGATGGTCGCCGCCGGAGTCCGTTCAACGAGGTTCGAATGCTGACTTCCGCGTCAGCCGAGGTCCCGAGCTGGGCCTGCTGATGGCGGGCTCCTTCCTGGCAGCGTTGCCGGTCATCATCTTGGTGTTGATCTTCCAGAAGCGCATCATCGGCGGGGGATCAAGATCGTCGGACTGAAGTAGCGGAGTCGGGCATAATGACGGGCATGGTAGCGGGACCGCCAATGGTGAAGCTGACCGACGTGGCCAGGAGGGCCGGAGTGTCGGTGGCCACCGTTTCGCGCACCCTCAACAACAACGCTCGCGTCGACCCAGTGCTGGCCGAACGGGTCCGCGAAGTGGCCCGTGCTCTCGGCTATCGACCCAACGGGGTGGCCCGTGACCTGCGCCGCCGGCACACCCAGGTATGGGCGCTGATCATCACCGACATCAACAACCCTTTCTTCACCGCGGTTGCCAGGGGAGTTGAGGACGTGGCCTCGAAGTGCGGGTTCTCAGTGCTGCTCTGCAACTCCGATGAGGACAAGATCAAGGAGGCCGGCTATCTGATGGTGGCCGAGGAGGAACGCGTGGCAGGCGTGATCCTGGCCCCTCGTGATCACAGCACCGACCTGTCCCGGCTTCGCTCGGTCGGCATCCCGGCAGTGGCGGTCGACCGAAGTCTCAAGCAGCCGGTGGACACGGTGCTGGCCCACTCCCAGCATGGCGCCATCAATGCGACCAGGCACCTGCTCGCCCAGGGCTGGCGACGACCCGCCTGCGTAACCGGACCGCCAGGCACCGAGACCGCCGAACAACGGGCGATCGGCTATCGCCAGGTGGTTGAGGCCCACGATCTCCCCGTGCTGGTACAGCACGTTCCCTTCCATGCCAACGGCGGCAGCCAGGCCACGGCGGAGCTGCTGGACAGCGGTGACCCGCCAGATGCCCTGTTCATCGCCAACTCGGTACTGGCCCTTGGTGTGCTGGTGGAGCTCCAACGGCACAAGCTCACGCTGGGCAGGGACATCGGGCTCATCACCTTCGACGATGCACCATGGGCGCCGCTGATCGACCCGCCCATCACGGTGATCGCCCAACCCGCCTATCAGATCGGCGCCGAGGCAGCGCGGATGCTGGCAGCCCGGATCCGCGGCGATGCACCGGAAGAGCCGCAGAGCATCGTCTTCGAGACCGAGCTGATCATCCGGCAAAGCAGCCGACGCCGACCGTAGCGCCAGCGCCAGCGCCAGCGGCCGGTCTACCCGTCCCGGGTCCCCCACAGCTGCAGCAGGGCCCGTTCCCGATCCGGGGACAAACCGGCAGACCGGTGCCGCTTGAGACCCCGGTCCCCCTCGTACTCCAGGGAGTCGTTCATCAGGTCGGTCAGGGAGGACAGTCGGAGCCCGGCAGCCAACGCCTTGGCATTGCTCCGGCTGGCGAACCCGTGGTAGTCAGGCGGCAGCCAGAGCGGTAGCGAATCCGGCCCGGCCCAGTAGGAGACGTTCATGTCGACCAGCCAGTCATGGGTGACCGGGACCATGTCCCCCTCGTGCTTGGCCACGGACTGGGCACGTTCGAGCACCACACCCAGCGGGACCACGTCACCTACGGCGTTGAGCGGACCGGTGATGTGGCTCTCCGCCGCATCCAGGATCCAGCCGGCCAGGTCGACGACCCAGATCACCTGTGTCTGCTCGCTCAGCGCGTCCGGGACCAGGACGGAATCGTGCTGGTCCCGGGCAAACCTGGCCGGCCAGTACCCGAAGCGATCGCTGGTGTCACCGGCCCCGGCGATCAGGCCCGGCCGGCAGAGATGCAGCCGGTCTCCCGCGAATGCCGTGCATGATCTTTCGCAGGCCACCTTGGCCTCGCCGTAGGTCTCCAAACTGGCCGCCGCGCTTGAGTTGAGCGGCGCCAACACCTTCGCCGACTCGTCCTGTCCCGGTTGGCTGTGGTCGGCATACACCGAGGTGCTGGACACATAGGTCCAGTGGGCGGCTCGAGAGCTCAGCACCTCCAGCGCGTCCCGGACCTGATGCGGTCGCCAGGAGACGTCGACTACCGCATCCCACTCTCCGGCGGCCTGCTCGTAGGCACCCAGGCCGTGGTCGCGGTCCTCTCGGATCCAGGCAACTCCCCTCGGTGGTTGACGATGACTCCCCCTGGCAAGACAGGTCACGTCGTGGCCTCGTTCCACCGCGGTACGGGCCACGGCAAGGGAAAGAAAGGCGGTTCCGCCAAGCACCAGAAGACGCATGCCTCGATCGTGTCACCGAGCCGCGACCGTGTCACCTCTGCCGGGCGGGCCACGTCGCGGATTTCGCGCTTGGCCAGCAGCAACTGACTAGCCAAATGAATGGTGTGGCAGATGGTTACT
>JBBSQO010000150.1:0-5758 GCA_038244025.1 Propionibacteriales bacterium | reverse complement strand
CGGCTGCCTTCTTGACGGCTGCCTTCTTGACGGCTGCTTGGTGCTTGGCTGCCTGCTCCGCCGCGAACTGCTCCGGTGGCTTGAGAACGGATTCTCCGAGCTCGTTGCCCTTGACCGGCGTGGGCTTGCCGATCACCTTGCCTTCCGGCAGGATGAGATAGACGGGATAGATGTTGGGTCGCATGCCCAGCGCCGATGCTCGACTTGCCAGCTCCTGCGGAGCGCGTACCTTATCGACCTGCCCCTCCAGCGCTGCCTGGTGATAGGACAACTCTGCTGCCTGTTGGTTCAGCGCCCGCGCCTGGAAAGCCTCGTTCTGCAAGGTCGTGTTCAGCAACAGCAGGCCGACCATGCCGAGACCGAGGATTCCGGCCAGCACCATCAGGAACGGGATCCGGGAGAGTCGACGGACCGGTTTGGCCACCGGCCGCAACCCCGGCTTGGTCTCCTGCCGACTTCTCCGGCTGTCGCTCCGGTCCACTAGTGGCGCCCACAAGGCACTCATGCCGCTGCCTCCTCAATCCTCACTGCTGCCCGCAGCCGCGCCGAGGCGGCTCGGGGATTGTGCTGCATTTCCTCGGAGTCGGGACGCTCCGCTCCCCTGGTGAGCAGCCGCAGCTCAGGGCCCATGCCAGCCGGCACCACTGGCAGACTCGGAGGAACACGATCCTGTGAGGCGATGCGGAGCGCCTGCTTGACCAGTCGGTCCTCTCCGGAGTGGTAGGCCAGTACGGCAATCCGGCCCCCCAGAGCCAGCGCAGCGATGGCTGCCGGCAACACCGCCCGCAGGGCGTCAAGTTCTGAGTTAACCTCGATCCGCAGCGCCTGAAAGGTTCGCTTGGCCGGGTGCCCTCCGGTCTTGCGGGCCGCCATCGGAATGGCATCGTAGAGCAGCGCCACCAACCGGCCCGAGTTCTGGAACGGCTCACTCTCCCGGGCGGCCACAATCCGCCGGGCAATCCGGTCGGCGAACCGTTCCTCGCCGTACACCCGGAGCACCCGGGACAGCTCGCGGACATCGTAGGTGTTCAGCACCTCGGCCGCAGTCAGTCCCTGTTTGCCGTCCATCCGCATGTCCAGCGGTGCATCGACGGCGTAGGCGAAGCCTCGCTCCGGCCGGTCGATCTGGAGCGAAGACAGCCCCAGATCGAGCAGAACTCCCTGAACCGAGGAAAGTCCCAGGCCCCCTAACACATCGGTGAGCTCGTCGTAAACGGCCTCCACCAGGGTAATCCGGTCGGCATCCGGGGCAAGTCGTTTCCTGGTATGGGCCAGTGCCTGCGGATCACGATCGAGACCGATCAGCTGTACCCCGGGGCAGGCCGTCAGCAGCGCCTCGGCATGTCCGCCGAGCCCGATCGTGCAGTCGACGATGATGCTGCCCGGTACCGCCAGCGATGGGCGCAGGAGCTCGGTGACCCGGGCTTCCATCACCGGAACGTGGCGATCAATCATCCTCGACCCCAGCTCTTGTCGTGTCCGATCCGTGCCCCGAGGTCTCAACCCGCCGGCCTGTGGGAAGTGCTACCTGGCACCGGGGAAGGTGTGCCAGGGAACCAGGCCGTCGGGTTGAAGCCTCACTGCACGGGTCATTCTTTTCTGGTCATTTCCTTCTGGTCACTCGCCTCTGGTCGGCTCCGGATCGCGAGCGGCTCTCACAATCCGGGGAAGACCTCCTCGTTCATCTCCGCAAATGCCGATTCCTGCTCCGCGGAGTACTCCTGCCAGGCGGCGACGTCCCAGACCTCGACTCGATTGATGGCGCCAACCACGACACAGTCCTTAGCCAGGCCGGCATACGTCCGCAACTGCGGTGGGATGGTCACCCGGCCCTGCTTGTCCGGCGTCTCGTCCGAGGCCCCGGCCGCCAGCATCCGCTGGAAGTCACGAACCTGCTTGACGCTGGTTGGTGCTGCACTAATCGACTTGGTCATCTCGATGAACACGCTCTGGGGGTAGATCGCCAGGCACCGATCCTGCGCCCGGGTGATCACTAACCCGTCGGCCAACTCATCACGAAACTTCGCCGGCAGAAAGAAACGGCCCTTCTCGTCGATCTTCGGAGTGTGGGTGCCCAGAAACACTGAGACTTCCCTCCTCGCTCCACGAATCGACCGCTTCTCTCCACTTCGCACCACCATACTCCATAATCCTCCACTCACTACAACACTGGTCGTCATTTCCTCGATTTTGCTGCCAGCGCACTTTTCGTACGAGTCGTCAGAGGGAGGTGTGCCGCGTAGGGTTTACCTACACCGGGGTACGGTCGGCCAATCGATGATGGACGGGTGCTGGAGGGATAGTGAGTCTGAGCTACGACAACAGGGCCGCGACCAGGGAATATTCACTCGACGATGTCGTCCAGATGATGGGCCAGGTACGGCGGGCCATCGAAGGAGTGATCGAGGGCACGCGCACTGCCATCGAACTGGCACTGGTCGTCCTGCTGGCCGAAGGGCACCTGCTGATCGAGGATGTCCCCGGTGTTGGCAAGACGATGCTGGCCAAGGCCATCGGCCGCTCGATCGACTGTTCGGTCCGGCGGATCCAGTTCACACCCGACCTGTTGCCCTCCGACATCACCGGGGTGTCCGTCTTCAACGCCGAGACCCGAGACTTCGAGTTCAAGCCGGGTGGGATTTTCGCCAACATCGTCGTCGGGGATGAGATCAACCGGGCTTCACCCAAGACCCAGTCGGCATTGCTGGAATCGATGGAGGAGGGGCAGGTCAGCGTCGACGGCACCACCTACGCATTGGCAGCACCCTTTATGGTGGTGGCCACCCAGAATCCGATCGAGATGGAGGGGACCTATCCCCTTCCGGAGGCCCAGCGGGACCGTTTCATGGCCAGGATCGAGATGGGATACCCCACCCCCGGAGCCGAGCTGGATATGCTCGACTCGCACGGGTCGACCGACCCACTGGCCGACCTGCAGCCAGTGACTGATGCGGCGGCCATTCGCGGGTTGACCGAAGCCGTCCGAGGCGTCTACGTCTCACAGAAGGTCAAGCAGTACATCGTCCAGATCGTCAACGCCACCCGCGACTCCCGCGAGCTCCGGCTCGGGGCATCTCCCAGAGCCACCCTTCAGCTGCTGCGGGCCGGCCGTGCCTTCGCCGCGCTCTCCGGGCGCGACTACGTCAGCCCCGACGACATCGCGTCGCTGGCAGTCTCGGTGCTCGCTCACCGGGTGTTGCCGTCCACGGACGCCCACCTGGCCCGGCGCACCGTTGCGGACATCGTCTCCCATGCAGTGCAGTCGGTTCACATCCCTGACCAGCGGTAACGACGGTGCACAATCCGTGGGTGGTGCTGACAGCCAGAGGCAAGGGCTTTTTCCTGCTCGGCCTCGGCATCGCGGGCGCGTCGCTGATAGCCGGACAACGGGATGTGATGCGCCTCGGGCTGCTCCTCCTGCTGCTGCCTTTCATCGCCGCCATCCTGGTTGGTCGGGCCCGGCTGAGGATGTCCTGCGAGCGATCGGTCGAGCCCGCCGAGGTGGCCCTTGGCTCGTCGATGACCGGCAGGATCCTGCTCGGGCAGGAAGGCCGGCTGCCGGCAGCGGTCCTGTTGCTGGAGGACACGGTGCCGCGCGAGCTGGGCAACCGGCCGCGGTTCGTGGTGGACAAGGCCGACCTGTTCTGGCGGCGTGAGATCAGCTATCCGATGCACGGCAAGGAGCGCGGCCGCTTCCTTACCGGCCCGCTGCTGGTGCGAACCGCAGACCCGTTCGGTCTGGTCCGCCTCGACCGGCAGTTCTCGGCCACCTCAGAGGTCTTGGTGACACCTGAGATCTGTCCCTTGATGCCGCTCCGCAGTGTTGGTGGCGGTGGCTCGGCGGGCGAGGTCCGGCCGATGAAGATCGGCGCTTCTGGACAAGATGACGTGCTGATCCGCGAGTACCGCCACGGTGATGACGTACGTCGCATCCACTGGCGCTCCACCGCCCATCGGGGCGGCGAACTGATGGTCCGGCGTGAGGAACAGACCTGGGACCCCAGTGCCAGCATCATTGTGGACTCCCGGGTCAGCGCCCATGCCGGCCACGGTGTCCAGAACTCCTTCGAATGGTCGGTATCGGCTGCGGCTTCGATTGCCTGCCATTTCATCGGTGACGGATTCGGTATTCATATGTACGATGCCGACGGCCGGCTGTCCAGCCCGGGTTTGCCAACCGACCATGCCTCGCTGGACCGCGAGTCGGTCATCCGCCGACTGACCGATATTCAGCTCCGTCCCACCAACACCTTGCACTATGGGCTGGAAGCGGCCACCGGTGAACAGGGCGGTCAGCTCGTCATTGCCATCATGGGAACGATGAGCCCGGCCGATGCTGAGGCGCTAGTCAGGGTCCGGCGCCACCGCTCCCAGGGGATGGCGCTGGTGCTGGCCGTCGACAGCTTCGACCAGCCATGGCGCGGGAAGCCGCCCGCCGGTCACAGCAGTAGCGCCAGCCACAACGGTGAGATGAACGCTGGTCACCAGGTAGCGGTCCAGATTCTGCGGGACGACCAGTGGCGCGTTGTCGAGGTCAGCCGTGGGTTGTCGGTTGCCGACGCGTGGGCGGGGCTGGAACGCAGCCAGGTGCCGGTCTGATGCGCCCCAGCGATCGGACCGGGCTGGCGATCAGCCTCTCGGTACTCCTGGCCACCTTCACCTTGCTGCCACTGACCCGGGACCATTCCTTCCTTGGCGTCAGCTGGCTGCTGATCGTGTTGCTCGGCGGGATCGCGGTGCTGCTGCGCCGAGCGAGGTTCGGTGCCGGTGTGGTGGTGGCCGGTCAGCTCGTTGCCCTTGGGGTATTCCTCATCCTCTTCTCCATGGCACTGCCGGTCAGTGGTGTTGGCTGGTGGCAGAACATCGCCGGTTTCTATCTCGACGCGGCGCACCACATGCAAACCCAGGCCGCACCGATGGCGCCGCAGGCAGGCGTCAAGTTTCTGTTTGTGTCTGCCATTGGCATCATCGCCGTCATGACCGACGTGCTGGCGGCCGGCATCCGCCGTCCGGCCTGGGCGATCGCTCCGCCGGCCACTCTGTTCTTGATTCCTGCCATCGGGCTGGAGGTCGATACTCCGGTCAGGTCGCTGCTGTGCATCGCCGTTGGCTACCTCGGCATCCTGATCGCCGAGGGATTGAACAGCACCGGCCGCTGGAGCGTGAGTCTCAGCCATGACACAGATCAGGGGCTGGGCACCGCACAACCTGTCGTCTGGCGGGCCGCAACGCTGATCGGGGTCCCTGCCCTGGCCGGCGCACTGCTGTTCGGTGCGGTGATCCCGACCCTGTCGCTCAACGGCTGGGGCTTCGGTTCGGGATCAAATTCCCACGGGCCGCTGGAACTCACTGATCCCACTATCGATATGCGGCGCAATCTCAACCAGCCCGAGGACCGGACGGTGGTGGAATACCAAACTGACCGGCCCGGCGGCACCTACCTGCGGATGGCGTCGCTGCCGATCTTCAACAGCCATGGCTGGCAACTCGCCGGGGCCAACCTCGAGCAGGGTCCACAACTTGGTGACATCCCGGGCCTCGATAACGAGCCGAGCTTGGTGCGAACCACCCACATCAAGATCGACAACTTCAGTTCGCAGTACCTACCGTTGCCGTACGCACCCCGCAAGTTCGAAGCCAAGGGCAAGTGGGGGTACGTTCCCCAGTCGCTGGTGGTGATGGCGACCGGGCGCAACCACAAGCAGGCCACCCGCTACCTCGACTATACGGTGCAAAGTGTGGACATCGAGCCGAATGG
>JBBSQO010000149.1:0-5766 GCA_038244025.1 Propionibacteriales bacterium | reverse complement strand
TTGGGAGCTCGGTCATTACCGGCTGACCGATCGGAAGGATGATCGGATCGGCTGCCCAGCGATCTCAGCGCCGCAATGGCCTGGTCCAGGGTGGCTACGCGGACCAGCTCCATAGTGGTATCAACCCCGACCAGGTCCGGACAGTTCCCGGCTGGAACGAAGAAGATGGTCGCGCCCGCCTTGTCTGCACCGGCGATCTTCTCCTGGATGCCGCCGATGGCCCCGACCTTGCCCGCTGCGTCGATGGTGCCGGTTCCGGCCACCTGCCGGTCACCGACCAGCGCACCCTTGGTGATCTTGTCATAGATCGCCAGCGAAAAGACCAGGCCGGCGCTGGGGCCGCCGATGTCCGGGTTGATTCCGAAGGTGACGTCGGGTGCATACCGATAGCCGAGGCTGACCGTGATCCCCACCGCGGGTTTCCCAGCCTGCTGGGTCGAGGCGATGGTAGTCACCGGGATGGTCATCTTCTTGTGGTCGCGAAGTACCACAAAGGTCACCACGTCACCGATCTCAGTCTGCCGGATCACCTTTCCCACGTCATCCGGTTTGCCGACGAGGTGGCCCTCGACGGAGAGGATCAGGTCCGCCGGCTTCAGCTTGCCATGGGAAGGGCCGGACACGACGACACCAGCCACCACCGGCAAGGCGGTGACGGGTTGGTCCGCCGCCCGGAGTGCGGCGACGACGGCCTCCTGCTGCGAGGTGCTCATCATCTCCGTCTCTTCCGCCTCGACCTGGCCGGCAGACTTGCCGCGCGGATAGATGGCATCCCTGGGCAAGGTGTCGCGGTGCGGCAACCAATAGGCCAGCACCGCCTCAGGCAAGGTCAGCCGAGAGTCAGCGCGGGTGACCGAGACTGTGGTCATGTCCAGCCGACCCTTGGTGGGATAGGTCGGGATACCCCGTACGGCAACGACGGGTTTGCCGTCGTGAGAGCTCAGCGTGTCACGCGGCAGCCCCGGACTCCAGTTCACGAAGGGGACCGGCGCCAGCGCCAGCACGGCAGCGCTCGCCACGAAGACGGTGGCCGCGACGAAGGCCACCCAGGTCTGCCGGGTCATCCCAGCCCGACCCACGCGGTATCACCGGAGGTGAACTGCTGTTCCTTCCAGATCGGCACCGCATGTTTCAGGTCGTCAATCAGCTCCTTGCAGGCGGCGATCGCCTCACCGCGGTGAACGGCACCGACCGCTACCACCACCGCGAAGTCACCGACCTCGAGGTGACCGACTCGATGTTCCACCGCCACCGAGACCACCTCGTGGTTCTCCAGCACCCGCAGCGCACACTCGCGCAGCTGCTCGCCGGCCGAAGGATGTTTGCTGTAGCTCAGCGAAGTCACCGACTGCCCCTCATCAAAATCCCGGACGACCCCGATGAAGACGGCCACTCCTCCGACCGACGGGTCACGGACAGCATCCAGCAATTGATCGACACTCAGCGGCTGTCCGTCAACGATTCGACAGTGCCGGAGCCCCGCGCTCCTGTCGGCCAACGACGGGGTGGACTGCGGCTGCGATGACGGGGACTCATGACCCGATGGCGCAGAAGTGCTCATGGTCCGACCCTAACCCAGTCACCCACCTGCCAGTGCGCTGGTTGGTTCGGCGGAACCTAAAAAATCCACCCCAGACCCCGGCACGCATTGACTTTGAGCCTGACCCCGGGCAGGCAATGACTTTGAGTCTGAGATTGAGCCCGTTCCCGCAACTGGTGTGGACTTCTCGTATTCTCAGCGGCCGGGACCGCCTGAAGGTGCCAGGCGAACGGGGCTGATCCCGGCGAAAACGTACGGGCGACGGCGGACTTGGACCGGTGCGGTTCAATGGGGGTGAGTTTTCTCAACCAACAGGAGTCAGGTAAATGGCCGAGGATCGGCATCCCGGAGCAGACGACTTTCCCGAACAGGACCCGGATCGGGGCGACGCCAATCCGGGTAGCCCCGGTGAGAGCGATCCTCGTGCTGGCGGACCTGGCCAAGGCGAGCCGGGCTCAGGCGGATCCGAGCCGGGTGGATCTGGCCCTGGTGAACCGGGTGCAGGTGGATCCGGGCCGGCCAGTCGCCCGCAGAACCCCTTCGAGGCCCTGTTCGGCCAGCTTGGTGCGCTCGGCGGTCAAGCCGGCCTGGGCGGGCAGGGCGGGCAGGGAGGGGCGAATGTCCCGGACCTGAATGCCCTGATGAGCCAGTTGCAGAGCGCGTTCGCCTCCTTTGGCGGCGGCGGCATGTTCGGCACCGGGCAGGGCGCCAGCGAGTCGGGGGTGAACTGGGACCTGACCAAGGACACGGCCCGGAAGACGGTGGCCTCCCTCGGGCCAGACCCCTCGCCGGACTCCGGCCGCCAGCGGGCGGTGGCCGACGCCGTTTCGATCGCGGAGGTGTGGCTGGACGACAGCACCGACTTCCCCCGAGTCGGCGGTTATGCCGCCGCCTGGAGCCGGGCGGAATGGATCGAGAAGACCATGCCGGTCTGGCAGCGGCTGGTCACCCCGGTCGCCAGCCACATCGCCGATGCGATGGAGGGCGCCTTGAGCTTCAACCTCGGCGATGGCCCAGAAGGCGGCCCCGAGGGTAGCCCGTTCGCCGGGATGGCCGGGATGGAGCAGATGCTGCGGCCGATGCTGCGTACGTCGGGAGCAAGCATGTTCGGCTTGCAGCTCGGTCAGGGTCGGGGCCGGCTCGCCGCCGAGGTCGTCGGGGCCACCGACATCGGCCTGCCGCTGACCGAGAACGACCAGGTTGCGCTGCTGCCGGCCAATGTCCAACAGTTTGGCGAGGGCCTGGACCAGAGTGCTACCGATGTGACGCTCTACCTGGCGCTACGTGAGTGCGCCCGGCAGCGGCTGTTCAGCTCGGCGAGCTGGTTGCGCTCCCAGCTGCTGAACCTGGTGGAGGAATACGCCCGGGGCATCACCATCGACACCTCGGCCCTGGAGCAGGCCGTCAACGACGTCGATCCGAACAATCTCGAGGAGCTGAGCCGTACCCTGGAGGGCGGCCTGTTCGAACCGCAGAAGACTCCCGAGCAGGAAGCCACTTTGACCCGACTGGAGACGATGCTCGCCCTGGTCGAGGGCTGGGTGGACGAGGTGGTCGGACAGGCCACGGTGAAGTGGATGCCCGCAGCGGGGGCGCTGGCAGAGACTGTCCGACGGCGTCGAGCTGCCGGCGGACCGGCCGAGGCCACCTTCGCCACCCTCGTCGGGTTGGAGCTGCGGCCGCGGCGGATGCGGGATGCAGCCAACCTGTGGGCGGCCGTACGGGATGCCCGTGGACCTTCCGGCCGGGACGCTGTCTGGTCCCACCCGGATCTGATTCCCACCTCGGCAGACCTGGATGATCCGCTCGGGTTCGTGTCCGGCGATCAGGCAGCGCCTGAGGAGGGCGACTTCGACGCAGCACTGGCCGACCTGCTGGACGCCGAGGAGCGGCAGTCACCCGAGTCGGAGGCGCCGCAGGCGGGAGACCAGGCGCTCGACCACGGTGAAGACAACAAGGGTGAAGACAACAAGGGCGACACCAAGGCGTGACCGCCGATCATCTGCATCGGTCCTGTCGGGACACGCTGGAAAGCTGGACGTCACCCTCCGCAGAGCAGGAGGAGCTCCGGCGGCAGTACTGCGCGTTCTTGGCTACTCACCCCGATGGTTGGGCCCGATCCTGTCCCGGCACGCACCTGACGGCTAGTGCGATGATCTACTCTGCTGACAGGGCCCGGGTGCTGCTTGTGCTGCATCGGAAGATCGGACGCTGGCTGCAGACCGGCGGCCACCTGGAGATCGAGGATGTGAGTTGTTCGGCAGCCGCTCTTCGGGAAGCCAGCGAGGAAAGCGGCCTGCGGCGCCTTGAGCTGCTGGAGGGTCCGGTCTGGCTGTCCCGGCACGAGGTGCCGTGCGGCAGCGTGCGGCCGACCTTCCACCTGGACATCCAGTACGTCGCCGTCGCCGACGTGGGTGAGCAGCCGATGGTGAGCGACGAGTCTGACGACGTCCGCTGGTTTGCCACGGATGAACTGCCGGACGTTGACGCATCGGTGCTCGCGCTGATTGCCGCTGCCCAGCGGCGCCTGTTCCCCGAAGGCCGCTGCTGACCCGTACGTCGGTTCGAGAAGTTCACCGCGCCGACTTTGCAGACCGTCGCCGTACGTTGCAGACCCTCGAGGGTCTGCAAAGCCGACGAGGGTCTGCAACCACCTGGATTTGCAAACAGGGCGGCTGCCATTCCCCACATCGCCTCGCCATAAAGATGGCTGTTGTCCCCGGCGTGGGCGCGGAACCGGTCGGCGAGCGTCGCACCAGCATCAAAGCTGGTCATCTCATAGCAGACTGGCCATCCAGAAAGCCGGTCAGATATCCCTTGGCCTCTTCGGTCCTGGAATATCTCTCCAACAACCGCCAGAACGCGGCCGAGTGGCTGGCCTCCACCAGATGCGCGAGCTCGTGCAGCAGGACGTAGTCAACGACCCAGCCCGGCATGGCAAGCATCCTCTTGGACAGCCGGATCACCCTGGTGCTCGGCGTGCAGGACCCCCAGCGCTGGTTCTGGTTCGTCACCCACAGCACGTCCTGGGGCACGGGTGCGTGGCCCAGCACCGGCAACAAATACCTCTCCGACAGCTCAGCGGCCCTGCTGCCCAGCTCATCGTCCCCGCGCGGCGGGCGAGTCTTGGCTTCCCGAGCCAACACCTTGGCGACCATGTCGGAGACGAACAGCTTCTCGTCCCGGCGCGTCATCCGCTGCGGGATCACCACCACGATCGTGTCCTGTTCGCGGAAGGCGGTCACCGTACGCCGCCGGCGGGCGCTGCGGCGGACCTCGATCAGCGGTTCGGGGGCCCCGGTCTGCGGTTTTGGAGTGTGTCCCATGCCGACAACCTAGTGATCGGCCAGCTTGGCCCCATCAGCGGTCTTGGCCGCCTGCTCCACCGCCTTGCTGGTGGTGCTCTCGACGAACTTGTTCAGGAACGGGCCGACAATGTCTATCGGCAACGGGAAGACCACGGTCGAGTTCTGGTCCGCGCCGAGCTCCAGCAGGGTCTGCAGGTAGCGCAGCTGCAGCGAGGCCGGATTGCGGCTGAGGGTCTCGGCAGCCTGCCGCAGCTCCTCAGAGGCCTGCAGCTCACCCCGGGCGTTGATGATCTTTGCCCGCCGTTCGCGTTCGGCCTCTGCCTCGCGCGCCATCGCTCGTTGCATGGCTTCGGGGATCTCCACGTCCTTGATCTCCACCACCCGGACCTCGACGCCCCACGGCATGGTCTGCTTGGCGATCGCCTGGCGCAGGTCCTCGTTCAGGTCCTCCCGATGGGCCAGCAGGGTGTCCAAATCAAACCGGCCGAGCAGCGATCGCAAGGAGGTCTGGGCAATCTGTGAGGTCGCTACCGCGAAGTTCTCCACCTCCATCACCGACTTGATCGGGTCGACGACCCGGAACAGCACCACCGCATTCACCCTGGCCGGGACATTGTCGCGAGTGATCACTTCCTGCGGCGGAATGGTCAGAGTGACCACCCTGAGATCCACCTTGATCATCCGATCAAGGACCGGCAGCACCCGGCGGAGCCCTGGGCCATAGAGCGTCTGCAGCCGCCCGAGCCGGAAGACCACGCCCCGTTCGTACTCCCGCAGCACCCGCAGGGATATGGCCAGCACGGCCACCGCAATGGCGATGATCACCAGCACAACAACGACAATCGACGTCACAAAACTTCTCTCTCTTCGGCTGAGGAGGATTCCGGCCTGTCACTGAACGAACCCCACAGAGTGGAG
>JBBSQO010000148.1:0-5784 GCA_038244025.1 Propionibacteriales bacterium | reverse complement strand
GGCCGGCGGCGCCAAGGTCGACCCGACCGGCCAGCTGCCGGAGTTCCTGCATGCGGGCTTCGCGACTGCGATGGGGCAATCGCTGTTCCTGCCGGCCGGGGTGCTGGTCATCGGCTTCATCGCCGTGCTTTTCTTTGCCCGCCCGGCCGGGACCCTGCACGGGCACGACGGGCAGCGGGACCACTGATCGCGGCAAGTTTGAGTGGAAGTTTTCGCGGCGAAGCTCCGCAGGGAGTCCGGGTCGGATCAGCCCTTGATCTCCTTGCGGGACGATCCGCCGCTGACCTGCACCTTGCGCGGCTTGGCCTGCTCGGCGACCGGGAGCCTGATAGTCAGCACCCCGGCATCGTAGTCAGCCGAGAGGTTCTCGACGTCCAGAGTTTCGCCCAGAAACAGCTGCCGGCTGAACATGCCATAGGTGCGCTCGGACACTATCCGCTCGGCACCTTCATCGTACGAGCGCTTGCGCTCGGCATGGATCGTCAGCACGTTCTGCTCGACGGTCAGGTCGATGGAGTCGGCGTCCACTCCCGGAAGGTCGAGATGAACGACAAACGCGTCGCCCTCCCGGTAGGCATCCATCGGCATCGCCGCCGGCCGAGTGGCGGTACCGAACATGGCGTCGGTCAACCGGTCGAGCTCGCGGAAGGGATCAGTTCTCATCAACATGGCAGTCAGCCTCCTTTGCCTCGTGCTTGACGCCGACCACCCGAGCCGTCAAGCAGGTCTAATGGTTGGTGCTTATATTTTCTACCATCCGCAACAGAGTTTCAAGTACGCTGGGCGACGAAATTGCACCACATCTAGTCGTGAAGCAAGCCAGAATCAGCAGCAAGGAGAAGCCATTGAGTCACGGAGACAACAGAGCCGTTTACGCCATCTCGGTGGTGGCCGAGCTGACCGGGGTGCATCCGCAGACATTGCGCGGGTATGAGGCCAAGGGGCTGGTAGAACCGTACCGTTCCGATGGCGGCACCCGTCGCTACAGCGACCAGGACATCGACCGGATCAACGAGATCACCTGCCTGCTCAGCGATGGGCTGAACCTGGTCGGCGTCGAGCAGGTCCTCAAGTTACAGGCCGAGACGCAACGGCTCCGCCAGGAGCTGGGTCGCGTACGAGGAGATGGGCGTTAGGGCCGGATCGGTGCCGCGCATCTCCAGAACCGGCCTGGACACTCGCGAATCGCCGGAGGCCGTGGAGCCGCGAGGTCCAAGTCCAAGACCCGCGTGTTCCTACTTTTTCGCGAAGGTTTCGTACCGAAACGCGGTTTCGACCCTCCGCATCGCGAAAAGGTAGGAAGACGAGGACCCGAAGCCCGACCGGCACCCACCATCGCGAATGGGCAGAAAAGCGAGGGTACGAGGGCACAGTGGACGCCGCATACTCCCGAAAAGGTAGGAAAACGAGGATCTGGCGGGGATGTCAACGGGATCGATCAGTCGTCGGCCAGGGTGACCTCGAGACCGCCAAGCATGGTGGCGGCCAGGTTGTAGAGGAAGGATCCCAGGGTCGCCAGGGCGGTGAAGATGACCACGTCGACACAGGCCAGCAGGGCAGCTACCCCCATCACCTTGTTGGTGTTGATGTAGTCCTCGGCCCGGAACGGCGTGGTGTCACCCGGGGTGGCTATCACATCTTGCACCGTCTTGTTGAGAGCGTCAAAGAGGCCGGAGGCGCCGATCACGGCCCAAACCACGTACACCGCGACAATCAGCATAATGCCGCCCGCGATGGAGAACAGGAATGACGTCTTCATCACCGACCAGGGGTCGACCCTGGCCAGTCGCAGGCGGGCCTTCCGGGTGCGCGGTCTGGCCGCTGGCTTGGCCGCGGTGGCGGTGGCGGTCTCTGCAGCGGTATCGGGGGATTGAGCCGTAGCGGAGTGCTGGGGTGGCTGGGAATGCTGCGCGGTCACGGCGGACACTCCGGCCGTCGTGGGAGCATCTGTCCTGGCCGCCATCTGGGTACTCCTGAGTGGGCCGCGCCTGGTCGGTACGGTCTGCTGCGCGCCAGCTCCGCCTTGTGTCCTGGGAGGAGTCTGCGAGCCGCGGCGATCCGTAACCTGCCGGTCCGGTTGGGTCGAGCCCGGGCCGTTACTGTCCGGGCCTTTACTGTCCGGGCCGTTGCTGGTCGGGCCGTTGCTGTCGGGGCCGTAAGACTCGCTCTTGGACCGGATCAGGGTCTGGTCATGGTCGGGTGGTGCCGTCTGGCTGGCGCCGCGCTGTTGCGGTTCGTTGCCTTCACTCATCACTGTCCTCCTCAACGTCGGTCCCGTTGACCTCAGTGACATCGTCGGAACTCCCGTCCTGTCCAACGGCCCCGTCCTGTCCAACGGGGGCTTCGGTCGCCTCGTCTCCGCCAGTCGCCTCGGTCGAGGCTTCCAGATCGTCGTCGCCTGACCCATTTTCGTCCACCTCCGCGACCTCCTCGGCAGCCTCCGGATTGAGCGCAATCACCACCACCGAGTCGTCGCCTCGGACGCCGACGAACTTCACCCCCATGGTGTCACGTCCCTTGACCGCTACCTCGGCAACGGCGCTCCGAGTGATCTGGCCACTGGCCTTGATCGCGATCACCTGGTCATGCTCGGAGACGATCAGGCCGCCGACCAGCGACCCACGGTCCTCGTGCAGCTTCATCGCCTTAATACCGAGACCGCCACGGCCCTGCTGACGGTACTCCGACACCGGAGTCCGCTTGGCGAAACCACCGTCGGTGACGGTGAAGACGAACCGGTCGTCCTCGGGCAGATCCGCGTTGATCACCGACATCGACAACAGCTCATCACCGTCGCGGAACTTCATCCCGGTGACGCCAGACGTCGCCCGCCCCATCGGACGCAGCTGCGCGTCGTCGGCCGGGAACCGGATGGCTTGGCCCTTGCGGGAGACCAGCAGCACATCGTCGGCGGTGGTGCACAGCTCGGCACCAATCAGCTCATCATCATCCTCGCGGAAGTTGACCGCGATGATGCCGGCCTGGCGTGGCGAGTCATACAGCCCCACGGCCGACTTCTTCACCAGGCCACGCTTGGTGGCCAGCAGCAGGTACTCGTCGTCCCCGTACTCGCGGATCGCCAGCACCTGGGCGATCTGCTCGTCCGGCAGGAAGGACAGCAGACCGGCCACGTGGCTGCCCTTGGCATCCCGGTTGGCCTCCGGCAGCTGCCAGACCTTGGTGCGGTAGACCCGGCCCTTGTTGGTGAAGAAGAGAATCCAGTGGTGATTCGTGGTGGCAAACAGGTGATCCACCTCGTCAGCAGCACGCAGCGTCGCGCCCCGCACCCCCTTGCCACCGCGCCGCTGGACCCGGTACAGATCGGTACGGGTGCGTTTGGCGTAACCCCCGTGGGTAATGGTGACTACGACCTCCTGGTCGGGGATCAGGTCCTCGTTGGAGAGGTCCCCGTCGGCGGAGATGATCACTGTCCGGCGCTCGTCGCCGAAGCGTTCGGTGATCTCGGCCAGCTCGGTGGAGATGATCGAGCGCTGCCGTTCCTCCGAGGCCAGGATGTCTGTGAGGTCGGCAATGACCCGCTCGTACTCGGCCAGCTGATCGACAATCTTCTGCCGCTCCAGCGCAGCCAGCCGGCGCAGCTGCATGTCCAAGATGGCGGTGGCCTGCAGGTCGTCGATGTCCAGCAGCGCCCTCAGCCCCTCCCGCGCCTCCTCGGTGGTGGGGCTGCGCCGGATCAGGGCGATCACCTCATCGAGCGCATCGAGCGCCTTCACCAGCCCGCGAAGCAGGTGGGCCCGCGCCTCGGCATCGTCCAGTCGATACTGGGTACGCCGCTGAATGACCTCGATCTGGTGGGTGACCCAGTAGGAGATGAACTGGTCCAGCCGTAGGGTCCGCGGGACGTCGTCGACGAGGGCTAGCATGTTGCAGCCAAAGGAGTCCTGCAACTGGGTGTGCTTGTAGAGGTTGTTCAGCACCACCCGTGGCTGGGCGTCCCGCTTGAGGATGACCACCAGCCGTTGGCCGGTGCGTCCTGAGGTGTCGTCCCGGATGTCGGCGATGCCGCCCACCTTCCCGGCATTGACCAGCTCGGCGATCTTTAGTGCCAGGTTGTCCGGGTTGACCATGTACGGCAGCTCGGTGATCACTAGCAGGGTACGGCCGCTCTTGTCCTCCTCAAGGTCAACCACGGCCCGCATGGTGACCGAGCCGCGTCCGGTCCGGTAGGCATCCTCGATCCCCTGTCGGCCGACGATCAGCGCGCCATTGGGAAAGTCGGGGCCCTTGACCCGCTCCATCGCCGCCTCAAGCAGCTCTTCAGCGCTGGCTTCGGGGTGCTCCAGCGACCACTGCACGGCGGCGGAGACCTCGAGCAGGTTGTGCGTCGGGATGTTGGTGGCCATCCCGACGGCGATGCCGGTTGACCCGTTGACCAGCAGGTTGGGGAACCTGGCCGGCAGCACGACCGGCTCTTGGTCGCGGCCGTCATAGTTCGGCTTGAAGTCGACGGTGTTCTCGGTGATGTCGCGGACCATCTCCATCGCCAGCGGCGCCATCTTGCACTCGGTGTACCGCATGGCGGCAGCCTTGTCCTTGCCGGGCGAGCCGAAGTTGCCCTGCCCCTGGACCAGCTTGGCCCGCATCACCCAGGGCTGGGCCAGCCGGACCAGGGTGTCATAGATGGCAGTGTCACCATGCGGGTGATACTGCCCCATCACCTCGCCGACCACCCGGGCGCACTTGTTCCAGCCGCGGTCGGGCCGGTAGCCGCCGTCGTACATCGCGTCCAGGATCCGGCGGTGCACCGGCTTCAGCCCGTCCCGGACATCCGGCAGCGCCCGACCGACGATGACGCTCATCGCGTACTCGAGGTAGCTGGCCTGGATCTCGTCTTGCAGGTCGACCGGCTCGAGCCGGTCCTGTGGGCCCTGCGGAGTTTCAGTCATTCAGACTTCTTTCCTTGCTTGATCATCGTCTGATCTGATCATGATCCGGTCCGATCATCATTCGACGCGTGACCGAGCCGGCAATCAGATATCGAGGAACCGGACGTCCTTGGCGTTGCGCTGGATGAAGCTGCGGCGCTGTTCCACGTCCTCACCCATCAAGATGGCAAACATCTCATCGGCCCGGGCCGCATCCTCCATCGTCACCTGGAGCAGAATCCGCTTGTCCGGGTCCATCGTGGTGTCCCACAGGTCGCTGGCATCCATCTCGCCCAGTCCCTTGTAGCGCTGGATTCCCTGGTCCTTCGGCAGCTTCTTGCCGGCCTCAGCGCCAGCCCGGAGCAGGGCGTCGCGCTCAGCGTCGGAGTAGGCCAGCTCATGGGCGGAGTTGGACCACTTTAGCCGGAACAGCGGCGGTTGGGCCAGGTAGACGTAGCCGGCCTCGATCATCGGCCGCATGAAGCGGAACATCAAGGTCAGCAGCAGGGTGCGGATGTGAGCGCCGTCCACGTCGGCGTCGGCCATCATCACGATCTTGTGGTAGCGGGTCTTCTCCAGGTCGAAGTCCTCCTGGATGCCGGCGCCCAGCGCGGCAATGATCGCCTGGACCTCGGTGTTGGCCAGGATCTTGTCGATCCGCGCCTTCTCCACGTTCAAGATCTTGCCCCGGATCGGCAAGATGGCCTGGGTCCGGGGATCCCGGCCACCACGGGCCGAGCCACCGGCCGAGTCACCCTCGACGATGAAGACCTCACCCTCAGCCGGGTTGGTCGACTGGCAGTCGACCAGCTTGCCAGGCATCCCGGCCGCACCCAGCAGCCCCTTGCGGTTGCGGACCAGCTCACGCGCCTTCCGGGCCGCGATCCGGGCCGAGGCG
>JBBSQO010000147.1:0-5788 GCA_038244025.1 Propionibacteriales bacterium | reverse complement strand
TACCCTCGCCGGGCTCGGCTATGTGGTGATGGATGAGGTGCACTATCTCGCCGACCGCTTCCGTGGCGCCGTCTGGGAGGAGGTGATCATCGGGCTGGCTGAGTCGGTCCAGGTGGTGGCCCTGTCGGCAACCGTGAGCAATGCCGAGGAGTTCGGCGAGTGGCTGGCCGAGGTCCGCGGGGAGATGGCTGTGGTGGTGTCCGAACGCCGGCCGGTGCCGCTCTTCCAGCATGTCCTGGTCGGAAGAAAGCTCTATGACCTGTTCGCCGATGTCGCCCCTACCGCGGTCGAAGCCCCCAGCAGTGCCAAGGCCGACGTGAACCCTGCCCTGGTCCGGATTGCCCGGGACGAGACGCGTCAGGTGCGCGATGACTCCCGGCGCCCCCGCGGCCGCAGCGGCAAGGGCAAGCGGCGGGTGTCCTACGGCAGTGGCTCCTATGGTGGCGCCGCCCACACCGGCCGGTACACCGGCTCCGGCCTCCGTCCGCTGGTCACCCCGACCAGATTAGACCTGGTCGAGGCCCTAGACCGGGACGGGTTGCTGCCAGCCATCGTCTTCATCTTCTCCCGGGTCGGTTGTGATGCCGCCGTACGCCAGCTGCTCGGCTCCGGCATCCGGCTGACCAGCCGATCCGAGCAGGACGAGATCGCCGAGATTGCCCAGCGGCACACCGCCGGGCTGACCGACCCCGACCGGCGGGCGCTGAACTTCGACTACTTCTTGTCGGCGCTGGTCAGGGGCGTTGCGGCCCATCATGCCGGCATGCTGCCGGCTTTCAAGGAGTGCGTCGAGGAAGCGTTCGTCCGAGGGCTGATCAAGGTCGTCTTCGCCACCGAGACGCTGGCACTGGGGATCAACATGCCGGCCCGGAGCGTGGTGCTGGAGAAGCTGGTCAAGTACAACGGCGAGACGCATGCCGACATCACGCCGGGGGAGTACACCCAGCTGACCGGCCGGGCCGGCCGGCGCGGGATCGATATCGAGGGACATGCGGTGGTGCTGTGGCAGCCTGGCCTGGAGCCGCGGGCCGTGGCCGGGCTAGCATCGCGGCGTACCTATCCACTGAAGTCATCCTTCGCGCCGACCTACAACATGGCTGTGAACCTGATCGGCGCGGTCGGTCGGCAGCGAGCCCGCAGCCTGCTGGAGCAGTCTTTTGCCCAGTTCCAGACCGACCGGTCCGTCGTCGGGATGGCCAGGTCCGTCTCCCGCAATACGGTCGCGATCGAGGAGCTGGCCAAGAAGGCGGTTTGCGACCGCGGTGATTTCGGTGAGTACGCCCGGTTACGAGACGAGATTTCTAGCGTTGAGGCGCTGGCGGCCAGGGAGCGGAAGGCCGACCGCCGGGCCGAGGCGCTGGAGTCGTTGCTGATCTTGAAGCCGGGCGACATCATCCGGGTGCCGTCGGGCAAGTCGTCCGGCTGGGTGGCGGTGATCGACCCGGGCAAGGGCAGCGATCGCGATGGCCCTCGGCTACAGGTGATGACCGAGGACCGGCATGTCCGCCGGCTTGGCCTGGTGGACTTCCCGGCCCCGGTGATGGCCGCCGGCCGGGTGAAGATCCCGAAGCATTTCAACGTCCGCGATCCCTCCTCCCGGAGAAACCTGAACGCAGCCTTCCGCAGCAAACTAGCCACCCTGGACCTGGACCCGCAGCGCTATCGGCAACGAGCGATGGATGCCGAGACCGCGGCCAGGATTGACGATCTGCGCGATCGGCTGCTCCATCATCCCTGTCATGGCTGTCCCGATCGGGAGACCCACGCCCGCTGGGCGGAGCAGGCGATTCAGCTGGAGCGGGACAACGCCCGCACCCAGCAGCGGGTGGCGTCACGGACCAACACCATCGCCCGGCACTTCGACAAGATCTGCCTGGTACTGGAGTCGTTCGGCTACCTCAGCGGCGATGGCGACGACGAGGTGACCGGGGACGGCCGGATGCTGGCCCGGATCTACAACGAGCTGGATCTGGTGACTGCCGAATGCATCCGGGCCGGGCTCTTTGATGATCTTTCGGCCCCGCAGCTGACCGCCGTGTTGGCCTCGCTGGTGTATGAGTCCCGGCACGGTGCTCAATCACAGCGGGACAACTCCCACCGGCCGCCCCGGATGCCGGACGCCGCCAGCGAGCAGGCGATGGTGGCGCTGCGCTGGATCTTCCGGGAGGTATCGCTGGTCGAGCGCGATGTCCGGCTGGACCGCAGCCGGGATCCGGACATCGGCTTCAGTGAGGCCGCCTTCGGCTGGACCAGCGGACGACCGCTGGGCACAGTCCTGTCCGAGAGCCAGCTGACCGCCGGCGACTTCGTCCGCTGGGTTCGTCAGGTGATCGACTTCGCCGACCAGATCGCCAATGCCGTCGGTCCCGGCCCGGTCCAACGTACGGCCCGCGAAGCCGTCCAGTCAATGCGCCGCGGTGTGGTCGCCTTCATCCCAGACACCGAGGATGAGGAGGATGCGGTGCATGAGGAGGGTTGACTTTGACTGCCCATCCGGTGCCGCGATCATCGGGCTACAGTGATCAGCATGGCCCTGAAGAAAGACCGTACCCTGGCCGAGCTCGCCGATGTGGCCCGGCTGGTGGTCCGGTCCGCGTATCTGAACCCGGCCAGGGTGTTGGAGGAGGTCAGCAACTTCGTCCGGGCTGAGCTGGACGACGAGGCCGAGGCGTACCGGATCAGCGAGCAGCTGGTGGCCGAGGCCGATGCCGAGCTGGCGGCTGATCAACAAGATTGGCCGGACCGTACCGACAACGATGCGATGGCCGAGGTGCTGGCCGAGCTGCCACAGCGAGGCTGGCTGGTACTGGAGTACTGCGAGGACCACTTCGACGCCACCCGCGAGCTCAAGGCCCATCCGGGCTCGACCGGCATCGTCTTCTTCACCGAGACCGATGTCTGGCATGCCATCACCGAGAAGATGCTGGAGCTGAAGGTCTGGCTCCCTGACACCTCCAACGTGGTTTCTGCAGACCCGGAGCTGGCCATGGTCCTCGACCTGCTCACCCAGCACGGCCTGCCGGCGATCTTCGACGAGGGCCGGGTCGAGGTCAGCTTCACCTGGCAGCGCCGCCCGCAGAGCTGACCGGACTCCGGGAAACCGGTCAGGATGGCAAGTTCTGGGACGACCGGTTGAATCCGCCCAAAGAATTGTGCGATCTGTGAGCGGTTATCACGCGATGGCTCAATGTGGGACCCGAATCAGCGGGTCCGGTAGTTGATCACGACTCGGCGGTTGACCTTGCGGTGTGCCTCGGAGTCGTTCGGGACGGCCGGGTCGGCCTCACCTTTGCCGATGGTGTTGATGGGGAAGGTGCTTGTGCTCAGCTGCTTGCGCAGGGCCTTGGCGACTGCTTCGGCCCGCGCCTTGCTGAGCTTCAGCCCGTGCTCAGCCGTGCCAAGATCATCGGTGTACCCGGTGACGTCGATTTTGCCGGCCCCCATCTCCTTGATCTCCTTGCTGATGTCGGCAAGCCGATTGCCGGCCTTGCCGTTGATCTTGGCGCTGTCCTTGCCGAAGAGCACCGTCGAATCGAGAGTTACCCGCAGCTGTTTGGGTCTCTTCTCCACCCGGGCCTCGTGCCTGAGATCAGCGGTGGAAAAGGTGATGTCCTTGACTGGTGCGACGATGTCCTTGGCGGGGCCGTCGATATCCAGCACCGGGGCTTGGGCCGGCTGGGCATCAGGCTGGGTTCCGGGTGCCGTGGTCACGCTCGGCGTCGGGTCCTCCGCGGCAGCCGGTCCTGCGCTGAGAAGCCCGATGAAGAAGGTTGTCGACAGGATGAGGGTGCCAGCGGCGAGCCTGCCGCGGTACGACTGGTGGGTCCGCTCACCGGACCGCAACTCCGCTCACCGTCCCGAACTTGGGAACCTTGACGTCGACGTTCTGCACATCAGCCGGCGGCGCAGCAAAGGTGGCGCTAAACAGCATGGTCTGTCCGGGGTCAATGAAGGCGCTGTTGAGATCACGTGAACACAGGCATTCCCCGGAACCATTGCTGGCGACCTGATACAGCTTGGCGTTCTTGGCATCCATCAACTCGATGCCATCGGCCGCGTCTCCCTGCTTGTCGACGGCATTGTAGTTACCGTCGCTCAACAAACCTGCCACCTGTAATTTGTCCGCTGCGGACTTGTCCACCGAGACGGAGTAGTTCAGCTGGGAGAGCGAGCCGGAACGTTTGATGGCATAGACCTGCAGCACCATTTTGCGGCCATTATTTGCGGAGGCACGCTTGGCTACTGGCTCACCAAGGTCGTCGGCTGGTCCCCGCGGTGGAAGGGGATTGCGGGGAAGCAGGGCCAGCACTCCCGGTGTCAGTACTTCCGGGACAAAACTATGTCACCTGTGACCGGTTATCGCGGCTTGCTGGGCGGACGCTCAGGAGGCCTGGCTGACGGTGGACATGTTGAAGTCGGGTACCCGTACAGTGGGCATCACCGTACGGGTGAACCAGTCGTTCCACTCCCGCGGCAGCGTCTTCTCTGAGCGGCTGACCTCGCTGATCCGGCCGAGCAGGCCGATCGGGGACTCGTTGAAGCGGAAGTTGTTCACCGCCCCTTGCACCTCACCGCCCTCGATCAGGTAGACGCCATCTCGGGTCAGACCGGTCAGCAGCAGGGTCTGCGGGTCCACCTCGCGGATGTACCACAGGCAGGTGAGCAACAGCCCACGCCTGGTGCTCTTGATCATCTCGGCCAGTCCGGTCTTGCCCCGACCGTCGAGGATCAGGTTGTCCGCCGGGGCCCGCATCTGGGTGCCTGCCTTGGCGGCATTGCTTCGGGTCCGGATCAGCTCGACCAGCGTCCCGTCCCGGATCCAGTCCACCCGTTCGACCTGGGCGCCGTTGTCGAACACCGAGAACAGCCCGTCCATCGAAGAGGTGGCCGCAACAAACGGAGCGCACTCGATCCCGGCGGCTCGTGGGTCCGAGGACAGCGTCAGCGGCAGGGTGGCGAGTCGCTCACCGATCCTGGTCTGGCCCTCGTGGGCCGAGAACGCGCTGCGGCCTTCCTCGGCATCACGGGCCGAGGCACTCCAGGCGGCCTAGATCATCAGGTCCGCGACCGCCGACGGCGGCAACAGGGTCTCATATCGGCCGGCCGGCAGCTCGACCCTGTTCTCCGACCAGCTGTGCCGGGTCGCGACCTCGGCATACAGTGCCGCGGCATCGACATCGGTGAAGTCGGTGGTGGCCTGACCGACCCAGGCCGAACGGCTCATGTCCGGGCTCTTGATGTTGAGCTCCGCCCGGCCGGTCGGCTGCACGAACCGGCGCCGGACACCGGTGGACGTGGCCAGCCAGGTGGTGGCGACGATGTGCTCGGCAAATCCGTACAGCAGCTGACCATCCTTCCTCGCCTGGTCGAAGGCGCGGCCCAGCGCAGGCGCGAAGTCGGCGAACACCTCGATGCTGGTGTGCACTGCCGGCGCATCGAAGTCCTGCTCTGTTAGGGATTCCGCGACCAGCGGCCCCTCAACCAGTGGCATCGCATCCTCGCTGGCCGAAGCCATCCGAGCCGCCTGCTCGGCGGCCCGTACCAGCGACTCGATGTCGTCGGTGCCGGTGAGCGCGCCGGACCCCACCCCATTGGCGGTGCCACCCGCCACCTTCGCGAAGGCGATCACCGTCAGGCCGCGGCTGTGCATCTGCCCGTTGGTGGTCAGTGAGTTGCCGGACCAGCGCAGGTTCGCCTCGGTCTGCTCCTCGACCAGCACCACACAGTCATCGGCCGTCGACAAGGCGAGGGCCTGGTCGATCCACTCCGGCACGCTCATCAGTTCTGT
>JBBSQO010000146.1:0-5816 GCA_038244025.1 Propionibacteriales bacterium | reverse complement strand
GCCGCCGCCGCCGCGGTGGTCCGGATGGCAACGACGATTCGGACCAGAATGACAATGACCAGAACAACAATGACCAGAACAACAATGACCAGAACAACAATGACCAGGACGACAACGACCAGGACGACAACGCGTCCTCGTCCCGCAAAGACCATGCCGCGGACAATCGCGCCGTGGGCAATCGAGCCGCCGACACGCCCGGCGCTGACAAGGCTGGTGCTGGCACGTCCGGTGACGGCCACAAGTCGGGGGCAGCGGCCGGGGACCAGGAGTCCGGCCGCGGTGACTCCGAGGCAGCTGAGTCTGAAGGAGGAACGCGCCGTCGCCGTCGCCGTCGCCGTCGCAGCGGTGAGGATGCCGGACAATCCGAGGACGATCCCTCCGACACGATCGTACGGGTCCGTGAGCCCCGCAAGCCGAAGCGGGCCAGCTCCGAGGTCACCGGTATTGAGGGATCGACCCGGATGGAAGCCAAGCGCCAGCGCCGCCGCGAAGGACGCGACGCCGGCCGTCGCGCGCCGATCCTGAGCGAAGCCGAGTTCCTGGCCCGCCGAGAATCGGTCGATCGTAAAATGATCATCCGTCAACATGCGGACCTGAGCCAGATCGCCGTGCTCGAGGACGGCATCCTGGTTGAGCATTACGTGGACCGCAGCACTGCCGCGTCCCTGATCGGCAACGTCTATCTGGGCCGGGTGCAAAATGTCCTGCCATCCATGGAGGCGGCATTCATCGACATCGGCCGCGGCCGTAATGCGGTGCTGTATGCCGGGGAAGTTGACTGGGGCTCCTTCAGCGGCGATGGACAGTCCCGCAAGATCGAAAAGGTGCTCAAGTCCGGCCAGATGGTCCTGGTCCAGGTCTCCAAGGACCCGGTGGGCGCAAAGGGTGCACGGTTGACCAACCACGTGTCCATCCCGGGCCGTTACATCGTCTATGCGCCGGGTGGCCACCTGTCCGGCATCTCCCGCAAGCTGCCGGACACCGAGCGGAAGCGGCTGAAGAACATCCTGTCCGATTTAGTCGGAGAATCCGCCTCGGTAGTGGTCCGTACCGCGGCTGAGGGTGCCAGCGAAGAAGAGCTGGTCCGTGATGTGAACCGGCTGAAGGCACAGTGGGAAGATATCGAGCGCAAGGTCAAGGCGGGCAATGCGCCGCAGCTGCTCTACGGTGAACCAGACCTGACCGTCCGGATCGTCCGCGATCTCTTCACCGAGGACTTCTCCGAGCTGATCATCGATGGTAACGAGCAGTCCGATGACGCTTACGACACCATCGACGCCTACGTCAGCCACGTCGCTCCGCACTTGAAGGAGCGGATGAAGCGCTGGGAGCCGGACAAGCCCCAGGGCAAGGAGAACGATCAGGACGTCTTCGCTGCCTATCGGCTGGATGAACAGATTGCCAAGGGCCTGGAACGCAAGGTCTTCCTGCCCTCAGGCGGATCGCTGGTCATCGACCGCACCGAAGCGATGACCGTCATCGACGTCAACACCGGGAAGTTCACCGGGACCGGCGGCAACCTGGAGGCAACGGTCACCAGCAACAACCTGGAGGCGGCTGAGGAGGTCGTCCATCAGCTGCGACTGCGCGATATCGGCGGCATCATCGTGGTCGACTTCATCGACATGGTGCTGCCCGCCAACCGCGAGCTGCTGCTGCGTCGGCTGGTGGAATGCCTCGGACGGGACCGCACCCGCCACCAGGTTGCCGAGGTGACCAGCCTTGGGCTGGTCCAGATGACCCGGAAGCGGATCGGGACCGGCCTGGCCGAAGCGTTCACTAGCGAGTGCGACCACTGCCATGGCAGAGGTGTGATCATTCATGACCTGCCGGTGGAGAGCCAGAAGCAACCTGACGGCGGCTCTCGCGATGATCACCGCGGGCGTCGTGGTGGTCGGGGCAGCAACAGTGGGGGCAACGGCGGAGGTCAGCACTCCGACAACCGGGCGAATGGCCGAGCCGGCAAATCTGACCTTGCCGGTCAGGTGGCAACGTCGACCGGGACAGGAGAACAACTGGCGCAGGTTGTGGCCGGGCTCGCGCAGCCGGAGGCATCGGCAACCGACGCGCAGGCCACCGGCCAGGACTGACCATGCCTGGGACCCCGTTCGTGGTGGCGAGTATCGGGGCAGGCCCGTCGGGCATCTATGCTGCGGAGGCGCTGAGTCATCAAGCGGAGGTGCCGGTCCAGGTGGCCGTGCTGGATCGGTTGCCGGTGCCGTTCGGCCTGGTGCGGTACGGCGTGGCTCCTGATCATCACAGCATCAGGTCCATCCGGCACACTCTAGAGCGCACCCTGGAGAAGTCCGGTGTGCACTTCTACGGTGATGTCCGGATTGGCCGTGACATCGATATCGAGGGGCTGCGCGCAGTGGTCGATGCGGTGATCTATGCCTTCGGTGCCGGTACCGACCGGAAGCTGGCGATCCCGGGCGAGGACTTGCCCGGCAGTGTGGCCGCGAGTGAGCTCGTGGCCTGGTACTGCGGGCACCCGGACGTCCATCCCGATCCCGACGAGCCTGATCCCGACGAGCCTGATACTGACGAGCCTGATACCGACGGGCCTGATACCGATAGGGCAGGGTCTGCAGTCGACAATGTCGCAGATCTGGTGGCTAGCGCCACCGCGGCCGTTGTGGTGGGCGTCGGGAACGTAGCGCTCGATGTGGCCAGGATCCTGATCAAGTCGGGTCCCGAGCTGTCCGGCACCGACATGGCCGACACGGTGCTGGACGCCCTGCACACTAAGACGGTCCACGACGTCCACATCCTCGGGCGTCGCGGACCCGCCTACACGACGTTCACCACCAAGGAACTGCGTGAGCTGGGCACGATGGAGGACGTCGATGTGATCGTCGACGCCGGTGACTTTGATCTCGATCCGGACAGTGAACAGATCCTCCTCAGCGACAAGATCGCGGCCCGGAACGTGGCGGTGATGCGGGAGTGGGTGGCACGTCCCCCCGGCAGTGCTTCCCGTCGCATTCACCTGCACTTCTGGACCCGGCCAGTGGCGCTGATCGGAACGGACCGGGTCCAGTCCGTCCAGGTTGAGCGCACCATTCTCAAGGATGGCGCCGTCCTCTCCGCGGGAGGAGAGTACCTGATCGATGCCGAGCTGGTGGTCAGGTCCGTTGGCTACAGGGGAATCCCGCTGCCGGGCATTCCCTTCGAACCCGCCACCGGGCGGGTCCCACATGCCGAAGGAAGGGTGCAGCGCGACGGTCGGTTCTCCCCGGATGAATATGTGACCGGCTGGATCAAGCGCGGCCCAACCGGAGTGATCGGAACCAACAAGTCCGACGCGGTGGAGACGGTCACATCACTGTTGACCGACATCGCCGAGGGTGACATCACCCCCAGCCACCGGATCGAGGAGCTGGACCGGTTGCTCGCGGCCCGCGGGATCTGCCCGCTCGACATCAATGACTGGCACCGGATCGACGCTGCCGAGATCGAGCTGGGAGAGACGCAGGGACGGGAACGGACCACCCTGGCTCGGCGCAGCGAGCTGCTGGCCGCCGCCGAAGAGGATGACTGAGCTGGCCACGGTCCCGCATTTTCTCTCATCAGTGGCCCCGTTTGTCTCGTTCGGGTCCTCCGACTGGCGACTGACAGGAGAAAATGCGGTCAGTCAGCCGATTCCGAGCCGGTCTGACTCTGCGACGGCCGTCGGGGCTTGCGGAACAGTCCGATGGTGATCGCCAGACCGGCGACGATGACGGCGGCCACTCCGAACCGGATCGCTTCTGCGACATCGGCCTGCCGGACCTCTTCATAGGTCTGGCTCTTTCCGCTCGTGCTGCTCACGCACTTGTCGCCGGCTTGCATGGTTTGCGAGCCGCAGCTGACATCGCCCTGGATCAGCATGAAACCCACCACGATCAGCAGGGCCGCGACGATCAGCAGGCCGATATTGGGACGTTTGCTCACCTGCTGCATTGGCTGGCCGGTCCCCGCCTGCTGATCCGTGGCTGCGGCTCTGTCAGTGGGCTCGTCAATCGTCACGTGGCTAGGGTAGGACGCATCGGATCCAGGCGGAAACTTCGGTTTGACCCTGTCGCCGCTGGCCACGTAGTCTTGACCCTCGGTGCGCACCTGTAGCTGGCGCATCCGTGGGGTATGTCGATCATCTGTGGTCGCACCCGCAACTGTCGAGACTGAGAAGAGAGTGGGTCAGGCGTGTACGCGATCGTGCGCAGTGGCGGCCGCCAGCACAAGGTTGCCGTCGGTGATGTCCTCGAGATCGACAAGATCAACGAGACCGTTGGCTCCAGTGTCAACCGCGAGCCGCTGTTGGTGGTCGACGGCGAGTCCGTCACGCACGCCAAGGCCGGGCTCGAGTCGGCAACTGTGACCGCTGAGATCCTGGCCGAGACCAAGGGCAAAAAGATCCACATCCTGAAGTACAAGAACAAGACCGGCTACCGCAAGCGCCAGGGACACCGTCAGCGGTATACCCAGGTCAAGGTCACCGGGATCGAGAACTGAGGCAGAGATGGCACACAAAAAGGGCGCGTCCTCGACGCGGAACGGTCGCGACTCCAACGCGCAGCGCCTCGGCGTCAAGCGGTTCGGCGGCCAGCTGGTCAATGCGGGAGAGATCATCCTCCGCCAGCGTGGCACCCACTTCCATCCTGGCGATGGGGTCGGACGTGGCGGCGACGACACGTTGTTTGCGTTAGTTCCCGGCCACGTCGAGTTTGGCTCCCGGCGTGGTCGCCGGGTGGTGAACATCACCCCCGCCGCCGTCGCGGCGGAATGAATCTCAGCCGGGATTTCCCGGGCTGAACCACTTTAGCTGAACCAGTAACAGTCCCGAAGGGTGGCCCGTTGTTTGGGCCACTCTTCACCCATTTCTGCCGACCCGTCACATTCTCCTCAGTTTTTGTGGCGTGTCGGTGAGGAAGTGACAGCTCGACATCATGATGGCTACCAAAGTGGGCCAATGAGAGGTGTGCAGGATGGCGATACCCAGCTTCGTCGACCGGGTCACGTTGCAGGTGTACGGCGGTAACGGCGGCCACGGCTGCGCCTCCGTTCGGCGGGAGAAGTTCAAACCACTCGGCGGGCCGGACGGTGGCAACGGCGGCGACGGCGGGTCGGTAATCCTGCGCGTCGACGGCGGCCTGACCACCCTGGTCGACTACCATCGCCAGTCCCACCGCAAGGCGACCAACGGCGTGCCCGGCAAAGGCGACAATGCCGGCGGTTCCCGCGGTGAGGACGTCCTCTTGTCCGTACCCGATGGCACCGTGATCAGTGACGCCGACACCGGTGAGCAGCTGGCCGATCTGACCGGGAACGGGGCCGAGTTCATCGTCGCCAAGGGCGGCAAGGGGGGTTTGGGCAACGCAGCCTTGGCGTCGGCCTCCCGGAAGGCACCCGGCTTTGCCCTGCTCGGCGAGGAAGGGGAGACCCGGTCCATCACCCTTGAGCTGAAGGTGGTGGCCGACATCGGCCTGGTCGGCTTCCCGAGTGCCGGCAAGTCATCGCTGGTGGCAGCCATCTCGGCGGCTCGCCCCAAGATCGCGGACTATCCGTTCACCACCTTGATCCCGAATCTCGGCGTGGTGGTGGCCGGTGACGTCACCTTCACGGTCGCCGACGTGCCTGGCCTGATTGAGGGCGCCAGCGAGGGACGCGGTCTGGGCCATGACTTCCTGCGGCACATCGAGCGTTGTGCGGCATTGGTCCATGTGATCGACTGTGCCACCTTCGAACCAGGCCGGGACCCTTTGTCCGACCTGGAGGTGATTGAGGCCGAGCTGACCTCCCACGGCGGTCTGGAAGATCGGCCACGTCTGGTGGTG
>JBBSQO010000145.1:0-5847 GCA_038244025.1 Propionibacteriales bacterium | reverse complement strand
CGGTGATCATGACGCGACCGCCTCGAACGGCAGGTCGGCCTCGACCAGTCCCCACACCCCCAAGACGCCGGAGTCGCCAACGATCGACATAAGCCGGTGGCCGCTTCGCCGCTCACGATCGCGATCTTGGTCCCTGCCCGGCGGGCTTCTTCGTCCACAGGCACCCGCATGTCCATCTTGCGGTCAGCCCCTATTCAGCCATTCGGCGTCACGATGCTCGGACACGGGGAGCGCGCAGCGCGTTGATGGCTGCCTGAAGGATCGCCTCACGTTGGATGTCGGGGACCGGGTCGGGCAACGTGGCCAGAGGGCGGGTCAGAGCCCCGATAGCAGCCAGGCCACGAACCCGGGCGGCGGGATCCGAGCCGCTCGGGTGGATGAGGAGGGCAATGATCCGCTCGACCTGAGTGCTGACCCAGACATCCATCGCTAGGGCATGCCGACCAGACACATCGCGGCTCATGAGATCTGCCGCTGCCCGGGCGTCAAGCAGTGCGTCGAGAAACTCCACCAAGACCTTCGCGGGTCTGGGAGGCGGCTGGGCGGATTCGAACTGATCCAACAGAGTGTCAAGGCGGTGCACGAACGGATCCAGCAGCGCGGTCAAGATTTCAGACTTGGACCGGTAGTGGTACAGAACCGCACCCCGGGTCAGCCCCATATCGGCGCCGATCTCGGTCAGCGTCACCCGCTCGTAACCACGCTGACGGAAGAGAACGCGGGCAGCTTCCAGGATCTGCGCTCGCGCCTCCGGAGCCGGCCGGGACCTGGGTACACGCTGCCTACTCGCCACTGTGCCAGCCTAGCCTGACTTTCTCATCAGTCAGTCTTCTTCGCTGGAAAGCCCATCCCGGCTGCCGTTGGGGATAAGTTGAACCTCAGGAGGGCATCGAAGTGCTGCAGATATCACTCTTGGGGGAGGGGACCATCACCGATGCCGCGACCGGAACCGTCCGGACGCGATCATCACGCACGGTCGCACTCGTCGCCTATCTGGTCGTCCACGCCGGGATGACTCAAAGCCGGCAGCGCATCGCAGGGCTCTTCTGGCCGGACTCGACGGACATGCAGGCCCTGACCAACCTGCGCCGGGAGCTGCACCACCTGCGGCACGTTCTCAGAGACGATCTGGCCCTGATCGTGACATCGAAGGACCTGTGCTGGCGTGACACCAAGACGTGTCGCGTCGACGTCCGCACCTTCGCCATGGAGCGAACGGGTGCGCTGGCGGCGGCGGCACATGATGACACCTCAACGGCCCACGCGCACGCCGCCGCTGCCGTCGCACAGTACCGGGGCGATCTGCTGCCCGGCAGCTACGACGATTGGATACTGGACGCGAGGTCTGAGCTGGAACGCCAGTGTCTTGACCTGTGCGATCTGATCTGTACGACCCGGTCACGGACAGGCGACCTGACCGGGGCGCTGGATGTCGCCCGCCGCCGGATCCAGCTGCAACCGCTTGAGGAGATCGGTTACCGGAACCTGATGAGGCTGCAGGCCGAGATGGGTGATCGCGCCGGTGCCGTCAGCACCTATCACCGCTGCGCTTCCATCTTGGAACGCGAACTCGGCCTCGACCCGGACCAGGCAACGCGGAAGACACTCCACCAGCTGCTGGCTCGCGGTCGCACAGCCGCCGTCCGGCAGCCGACGATCGAGCCAACCGCTGACCGCTCGGGTCTTGCCAGGACCAAGCTCTTCGGCCGGTCTGAAGACTTTGGTCTGCTTCGAAACCTGTGGCGCATCGCCGCTTCAGGACGGCCAAGCTTTGCCCTGGTGCACGGCGACCCAGGTGTCGGGAAGACCCGCCTGGTAGCCGAGGTCGCCGACCTGGCGGAGATGGAGGGTGCGGTGGTGGCGATTACCCAATGCTTCGGCATCTCCGGCCGGCTTGCTTTGGCGCCGGTGGCGGACTGGCTACGAAATCCAGCCATTCAGTCGGCGACGGCTGCGCTGGACCCGGTTTGGCGAGTCGAGGTCGACCGGCTGGTTCCGGCGGCCAAAGACCCCGGAGAGCCCGGCATCGGCTCACGAGCAATGGTCGACGCCTGGCAACGCCACCGCTTCTTCGAGGGGATGGCACGGGCATTGATCGGAGCCGGCCGTCCGACGCTGCTGGTGCTGGACAACCTGCAGTGGTGCGACCAGGAGACATTGGCGTTTCTCACCTTCTGCCTTGGACTGGCTGCCGATGCTCCCGTCATGGTGGCCGCGACACTTCGGCGCGACGCCCTCGACCAGCAGCCGGAGCTGATGGACTGGACCGCCAGGATGCGAGCCACCGGAATTCTCACCGAGCTTTCCCTTAGCCCATTGGACATCCCTGACACGGCACGCCTGGCCGAGGCGATCACCGGCCGTCCTGTCTCTCAGGATGAGGCGCACCTGCTGCAGGCGATGACCGGCGGATTCCCGTTGTATGTCGTGGAGGCGGCCCGCACTACTGCCGATCGAGGGGACACCCAGCCGCCAGTAGGTGATCTCCCGGCGGTGCTGCGCAGCCGCCTTGATCAGGTCACCCCGGTTGTCCGTGGCGTCGCCGGGCTGGCTGCGGCGGTAGGGCGGAACTTCACCCTCGGTCTGCTCACCGAGGCGAGCGACCTCGATCCGGACACGGTGGTCCAGGCCGTCGATGAGTTATGGCGGCGCAGGATCCTCCGCGTGTTCCAGGATGGCTACGACTTCTCCCACGACCTGCTCCGTGAGACGGCCTACGCGCAGGTCAGTCCGCCGAAGCGCTGGCTCTTGCATCGGCGGCTCGCGCAGAGTCTCGAGCTGCTTCACGCGGGCGACACGGACGCGGTCTCGGCTCAGCTCGCCGAGCAGCATGCGCGCGGCGGCCGGCCGGACCGAGCGGTCACCTATTACAAGCGAGCGGCCGACGTCGCCGCGGTCAGGTTCGCTCATGCCGAGGCCATCCGGCTGCACCAGCAGGCTCTGTCGATCGTCCTCACGCTGCCGGACGGGATGGGCAGGGACAGCCAAGAGCTCGAAATCCTCGAGGCCATGGCGGCGCCGCTCAACGCCAGGCACGGCTACTCGTCCCGGGAGCTGCAAGTGACCTTGGAGCGTTCGATCGGGCTCGCGGAAGCACTCGGCCGGGAGGGTTCGGCACTCACCGCCTTGATCGGGCTCTGGGCATCGCAGTTCGTGCAGGGGAACCTGAGCGGTGCACACCAGACCGCGACCCGTGCCATGACCCTGGTGGAAACCGACTCCGAGCTGAGCGGGCCGGCCCACTTCGCCATCGGTGGGTCTGCCCTCGGCCTGGGCGGCCCAGCGGAGGCACTGCGGAACTTCGAGCTCGCCGTGAAACTGACCAAGGGTTCCCCCTCGCTGAGTATCGGCACCCGGCCCGATGTTCACGGCACGGCATGGGCCGCGCACGCCCACTGGCTGCTCGGCCATGACGAACAGGCATCGTCGTGCTGCCGTGCGGCCATCGGGCTGGCCCGAGCCGTCGACCACCCGTACAGCCTGGCGGTGGCGTTGGCGTACGGCGGCATCACCTACCAGCTGCGCCACGACCTGTCCGAGTTGCGAGACACCGTGGCCGAGTTGCGCGAGCTCTGCAACCGGTACGGATTCGCCTACTACCGCGAGTGGGGCCTCATCCTGGACGGCTGGTGCACCGATGAGGCGGGCATCGGCCTTGCCCAGCAGGGCATCCAGCAGCTCAAGTCGGACGGCTCGTTCGCGCGGATGCCATACTGGCTGTCGCTGCTGGCCGACCTTTACGCACGGAACAACCAACCCGCCGCGGCGGTTGCGACCCTGGACGCCGCCCTGGCCGGCGGTCAGGCCCGACGGGACCTGTGGTGGGTACCCGAGGTGCTGCGGATGCGGGCTGGCTACGACGGCGATGATGCCGCCGTCTCGAGACTGCGCACCGCGGCCGAGCTGGCCCGCGCCCACGGCAGCGTCGCGCTGCTCCGACGCTGCGAGCGTGACCTCGCTGACCGGGGCTTTCGCCCGTCGACACCCGACGTTCTGCCGCTCAGTTGACTCGCTCGCCGAACCCGAACGCCGCGCGAACGCCAGGTCCCTAGCGTGGTGCTGGACGCGCTCCACCTGCGAGCGCCCTAGCCAAGGAGGACCAGATGTCCACGACCCAGCCAACCACGTCAGCCAGCCTGGACACGGTGCCCTTTCACGAGCTTGCCGCCGCCCTGCGCGGCACCGTGATCACACCGGCAGATGCCGGGTACGACCAGGCCCGTGCTGTCTACAACGCCATGATCGATAAGCGCCCGGCGGCCATCGCCCGCTGCCGAGATGCCGCCGACGTGGTGGCGTGTGTCCGCTTCGGCCGCCAGCACCAGATGGAGATCGCCGTCCGCGGTGGCGGCCACAATGCCGGCGGTCTGGGCGTTTGGGACGATGCCTTGGTCATCGACCTGTCGTTGCTGCGCAGCGCCACCGTCAACCCGGCGGATCACACCGTCCGGGTCGACGCGGGCTGCACCTGGGGCGACGTCGACCACGCGACCGTCCCGTTCGGCATGGCCACCCCATCCGGCTTCCTGTCCTCCACCGGCGTGGCAGGTCTGACGCTGGGCGGCGGGATCGGATACCTCACCCGGCGTTTCGGACTCACGATCGACAATCTGCTCCAGGCCGATGTCGTACTCGCCGACGGTACGTTCGTGACGACCAGCGAAGGCTCCCATGGTGACCTGTTCTGGGCCTTGCGCGGCGGCGGCGGGAACTTCGGCGTCGTCACCTCGTTCACGTTCCGCTGCCACGACATCGGAGCAGGCGGCACGATCATCGGCGGCCCGGTGCTCTATGACCTGGACGACATGGCTGAGGTGATGCGCTGGTACCGGCAGTTGCTGCCGTCGCTGCCCGAGGAACTGAGCGGCTGGATCGCGCTGATCACCGTCCCACCGGCGCCACCCTTCCCGGAGGAGCTCTGGGGCCGCAAGTCCTGCGCCATCGTCTGGTGCTACACCGGGCCGCACGATCACGCCGAGCAGGTGCTGGACCCGATCAAGACATACGGCTCCCCGTTACTGGTCGGCCTGCACGAGATGCCGTTCACCGTACTGCAGAGCGCTTTCGATGGCCTCTACACCGCGGGGCTGCAGTGGTACTGGCGGGCCGACTTCTTCAACGAGATCTCCGACGCCGCGATCGACGTGCACCGCAGGTACGGCCGGCAGCTGCCGACCGGGCACTCCACCATGCACCTGTATCCGATCGATGGCGCCGCCAGCCGGGTGCCCGACGGCGCGACGGCCTTCGCCTATCGCGACGGCGGCTGGGCCGGTGTCATCGTGGGCATTGACCCAGACCCGGCCAACGCTGGCATCATTTCGCACTGGGCGCGCGATTACTGGCAGGCATTGCACCCGACTTCGGCCGGCGGCGCCTACGTCAACTTCTTGATGGACGAGGGGCAGGACCGGGTCAAGGCGTCGTACCGCGGCAACTACGACCGGCTGGTCCAGGTCAAGAACCGCTACGACCCGGAGAACATCTTCCACATCAACCAGAACATCCGGCCAACCAGTTGACAATGCACCACCTCGAGAGTTGACTGACTTACCTGTCAGTTAGTAGACGGAGGATTTGGGAATGACTGCTGATGAACAGCTGGCCGACCGGCTGTTGGGGGCGGCGGTGTCCGTCACCGATATGCTGTCGGTGGCACTGGGGGATCGACTGGGCTACTACCGTTGCCTGGCCCAGCGCGGCGACCTGACAGCTGCCGAGCTGGCCGAAGCGACGGGCTCCGACGAGCGGTATGCCCGCGAGTGGCTGGAGCAGCAGGCGGCCACCGGGCTGGCTGTGACAGACGGGATCGCCGATCCGGCCGGCCGACGGTTTCGGCTGGCCCCG
>JBBSQO010000144.1:0-5940 GCA_038244025.1 Propionibacteriales bacterium | reverse complement strand
CCATCCCATTGCGCGGATCGTGCCGTTCCGCCCGGCCAGCATGGAACGGCTTGTACTGGAGGGCCGGGCGACGGAGCCTGTCGGCGACCTGGTGGATCTGGCCGATGTGATGGATCTTCCGGTCAGCGCTGCCGGGCCCGTACTCCCGTCGGCGGCGCTGGACGAACTGCGCAGTGGTGAAAGGTAGCGGATGAACGGTAGCGCCGCCTATCTTGACACCTCGGCCTTCGTGAAGTTGATTGTCGCCGAACCTGAGTCGGCCGCCCTCCGGGCCCGGCTTCGCCGCTGGCCGGAGCGGGCGTCGGCAACCTTGCTCCGAACCGAGACGGTGCGGGCGCTGCGACGATCGGGACATCCACACCTGATCGGAAAAGCCCGGCGCCTCTTCGGCGGGATACTCCTCATCCGGGTCGATGAGCCGCTACTGGACCAGGCCGGTGATTTGGGACCCGATGAGCTGCACTCACTGGACGCCATCCATCTCGCCGCGGCGCTGTCGATCCGCCCGGACCTCGGGGTTCTGCTGACCTACGACGGGCGATTGCGGGAAGCAGCCCTCGCTCAAGGACTGGACGTCGAATCCCCGAGCTGACTGGCCGGTGCGGCAGGTTTCAGGGGATCAGCTCGAAGATGGCGGCGAGGCCCTGGCCACCACCAATGCACATGGTTTCCAGGCCATAGCGGGCCTGCCGGCGTCCCATCTCGTGGGCCAGGGTGGCAAGGATCCGGGCGCCGGTAGCGCCGACCGGATGGCCCAGGGAGATCCCGGACCCGTTGACGTTGATCCGCTGCCAGTCATCCTCGCCGAGGCCCAGAGCCCGGGTAACGGCGAGTACCTGGGCGGCGAAGGCCTCGTTGAGCTCGATCAGGTCAATGGCCGACAGGTCCAGACCGGCCCGCTGGAGCGCCAGCCGGATAGCCGGGACCGGGCCCATTCCCATCCGCTCCGGTGCCAGCCCGGCCCGGCCCCAAGAAACCAGCCGGATCGCCGGCGTCAGCCCCAGCTGCTCGGCCCGTTGGGGCGAGGTCACGATGCAGGCCGCCGCGGCGTCGTTCTGCCCGGACGCATTCCCGGCCGTCACGGTCGCCTCCGGATCGGTCGTGATCAGCACCGGCCGCAGCCGGGAGAGCCGTTCTGCGGTGGTGTCCGGCCGCGGATGCTCATCGGTGGTCACCAGCTGGTCACCCTTGTGGGTATTGACCGGCACTGGCACCAGCTCGTCGTCGAACAGTCCGCCGGCGATGGCGGTGGCGGCGCGCTGCTGGGAGCGTACGGCCAGCTCGTCCTGCTCGGCTCGCGTGATGGAGAACTCCCGGCGCAGGTTCTCCGCGGTCTCGATCATGCCAGCGGCGAGCGGATGCAGCTTTCCCCCGGCTGTCACCCGGCCCCTGGCCAGCGAGTCGTCGAGCCTCAGACCACCGCTCTTGATCCCCCAGCGACCGGCATGGGTATAGAAGGGAGCGTTGGACATCACCTCGGTGCCACCGGCAATGACCAGCTCGGCTACCCCGGTCTGGATCTGCATGGCGGCATCCAGGACGGCCTGCAGACCGGAGCCACAGCGCCGGTCGACCTGGCTGCCGGTGACGGTCTGCGGCAGCCCGGCGTCCAGTGCCACCACCCGTCCGATGGCCGGCGCATCCGCGGTCGGATAGGCATGGCCGAGCACCACCTCATCGACATCGGCACCATCAAGTTGGGCGCCTTGCAGTCGGCTGCGCCGGATGATCTCGGCCACCACCAGGGCGCCCAGCCGGACCGGCGTGGTCGAGGCCAGCCCGCCGCCGAAGGCCCCGACCGGAGTCCGCAACGGCTGGCAGATCACCACCTCACGCAGTGCGGCCACTGCTGCTCCGTGCGACAGCCAACTGGCTGAGCGCCAGCTCGTACCCGTCAATCCCGAACCCGGCAATCATGCCGGTGGCATAGCGGGTGATCATGGACCGGTGCCGAAACTCTTCCCGAGCGGCGATATTGGACAGGTGGACCTCGATCAGGTCCGCCGTCCGCTGCGCCACCGCGTCAGCCAGCGCGATCGAATAGTGTGACCAGGCGGCGGCATTCAGCACCACCGGGGTCTGCTCATCGGCCGCCTGATGAAGCCAGCCGATCAGCTCCGCCTCGTTGTCGGTCTGGTGGACCTCGACCTCGAGGTCGAGGTCGGCGCCACGGGCGACGCACCGCGTCACCAGGTCGGCGTGGCTGGCCGAGCCATAGATCTCGGGTTCCCGGCTGCCCAGCCGGCCGAGGTTGACACCGTTCAGTACCAGGACCTTGGTCATCATCTACTCCTCCCATCGACGTTGCTCGTGGCTGGCTGCGGCCGACGGTTCGGGCCGCTCGGCGGGTCGATAGTCGGGATCGAAGATGTCGGGTTCCAGGTAGAGGACTCGACAAATCGGCACCGCGGCCCGGATGTTGATCTCGGCACGATCAATCGTGTCCGCAACCTCGCGGGCCGAGTCGGTGGCCGTGACGGCGATCTTGGCCGCCACCAGCACCTCCTCAGGTCCCAAGTGCAGTGTCTTCATGTGGATGACCCTGTCCACGCCGTCAGTATTGGTCAGCGCCGCTCGGATCGCATGTACGCTATCCGGGCTGGCGGACTCTCCCAGCAGCAGGCTCTTGGTCTCGACCGCGAGCGTGACGGCCACCGCAACCAGCAGCACACCGATCATGGCCGTACCGGCGGCATCGAAGTAACCATTGCTGGTCAGCAACGTCATGCCGACACCGAAGAGGGCGAAGACCAGACCCAACAGGGCTGCGAAGTCCTCCAGCAGGATGACCGGAAGCTCAGGAGCCTTGGCCGACCTGATGAAACGCAGCCAGGGCTCCCGGCCGCGGGTCTGGTTCGACTCATGAATTGCGGTCCGAAAGGAGAATCCTTCGGCCACGATTGCCGCTGCGAGCACAGCCAGCGGTACCCACCACCATTGACTTTCCAGCAGCTCGTTCGGATGACCGGCATGGATCTCATGCCATTTGTGGTAGGCCTCGTACAAGGCAAACACGCCGCCGATGCTGAACAGCACGATGGAGACAATGAAGGCGAAAATGTAGCGTTCGCGGCCATAGCCGAACGGGTGCTCCGGAGTTGCGGCCCGCTTGGACCGCCTGCCACCAACCAGCAACAAGAGCTGGTTGCCAGAGTCGGCCACCGAGTGGATCGCCTCAGCCAGCATCGACGAGGCGCCGGTTAGTGCCCAGGCGGCAAACTTGGTCACCGCAATGAAAAGATTCGCCGCCAGCGCCGCGACGACGGCCTTGTTCCCACCCTCGGTACTCACAGTTCTGGACTCACACTTCTACCACTCACAGTTCAGCACTCATAGGCGACCATCCTGCCAGACACGTCCTGCCAGACCAGGTATCGGCGTCAGTCGATGCGGTAGCGGCCAAGACCGAGGGCCAGATACACCGAGGCGAACATGCCCGTCTGCAACAGTGCCGCGTAACGTTCCACCCCGGATCCGTGGTTGTGCCGGATAGGCGCAGTACGGACATCGCTGCGGTCGGCGGCGGCCAGCAGCCGGGACTGGTCCGCGTGCAGCACCTCGTCGGCATTGCCGTCGTCCAGGAGCAACAGGCAGGGGCGCCGATCGGTGCCGGCTCCGTCCTCGAACGGGTCGGCAAAGGGGTCGACGGGCGTCGCGGACTCGATGATGGGCAGCAGCTCATCGGCTTCGGCTGCCAGTGCGGCCCGGCCACTAGCGGCGCGCAGCGCCTCGGCGAGCCGGCGACTGACCCGGGCGCTGAGTACCGATCCTCCCCAGAGCAGCGGCTGAGTTTCCGCCAGACAGAGCGCCAGGTCCTTGGCCGGGTTGACCGACAGATCCTCGTACGGCGAACACTCCGCCGCCATCTGATCCATTGCCCGGGCCACCGGCTCAGGATCCACCGGCGGGCCGAGCTGCATCGCATGCAATCCAGCCAGGGCAACGATGGCCGCCGACAACGGGTCCCCAGTCCTGGTTGTCAGTATCGTCGTTGAGCTCGATCCGGCGTGTTCGGCAATGGTGGACGCCGCCGGGCAGGCAATGATCAGCTGACAGCCTCGGCGTACCGCCTCGTGGACGGTGGCGACCAAACCCGCGGGCGCGGTGTCGGAGGCGAGCACCACGACCAGGTCGAGCGTCCCCACCCAACCGGGCAGGCCATGATGCGGCCAGGCAACGAAGGGTACCGGGCAGCAGGGTTCCAGGATGGTCCGAATCAGGCGTGCCTCACTGCCGGCCGCGATGATGGCCCGGGGCCGGGGCAGACCAGCAAGCTCAGCCAGTGATGTGCTGCTCTCCTCGGCTTCCTGCCGGAGCCGGGCGCCGGCCTGGGCCAGCCTACGCAGGATCGCATCGGCACCGGCCAGCGCTGCCCGGTCCTCCAGCAGGGAATCGTCAAACATGGGCACCGCCCCGCACCGTCCTACTCGCCCTGGCTGGGACCGGGTTGAGTCGGATCGGCCTGGGTCGGATCGGCCTGGGTCGGATCGGCCTGGGTCGGATCGGCCTGGGTCTGCGCCGGATCGGACCCGGTCGGCTCCCCCTTCCCCGAGCGCGCCTCGTCGATCAGCAGCACCGGGATCCCATCTCGGACTCCGAACGCCAGTCCGCAGTCGCTGGCCGTACAGACCAGCTCGTCTCGATCATGATCAACAGCCAGTCCGCCATGACAGTTGGGGCAGACCAGGATCTCCAGCAGCTCAGCTGCAAGCTCGACAGCCATCACTCTCCTCCTCTTCGATTTGCGGGAGCTCAGACCCTGACTAGAGTCAGAACCTCGTCTCGCAGCCGGTCCGTCAGCGATTGTTCTACGGCCTCGACATTGAGCCGCAACAATGGCTCTGTATTACTCGGACGGAGATTGAACCACCAGCCCTCGCCGGACACCGTCAGTCCGTCATTCCAGTCGACCGTACCCTGCTCGGTGAAGGACGACGCGACCTTGTCCATGGTGGACTGCGCGTCCACCACGGTGCTGTTGATCTCCCCCGACTGGGTGTAGCGGGAGAACTCACGGGCCAGCTCGGACAGCGGCACCTCTGCATGCCCGACCAGTGCCAGCACATGCAAGGCAGCCAGCAGCCCGGTGTCGGCCCGCCAGAAATCCCGGAAGTAGTAGTGCGCGGAGTGTTCACCGCCAAAAATGGCATCATGTTCGGCCATCGTCGCCTTGACATAGCTGTGCCCGACCTTGGTGATGGCCGTCGTCCCGCCGCGTTCGGCAACGATCTCAGCCACCCCCCGGGAGGTGATGGTGTTGATCACGATGGTGCTGCCGGGATCCCGCGCCAGCTCCTGGCTGGCGATCATTGCGGTGATCGCCGACGGGCTGACCACCTCACCGTGTTCGTCAATGATGAAGCATCGATCAGCATCGCCGTCGAAGACCAGCGCCAGGTCGGCGCCATACTCCCGTACGGCCGCCTGGGCATCGAGCAGGTTCTCCGGTTCCAGCGGGTTCGGCGCATGGTTGGGAAAACTGCCGTCCGGATCGGTGTAGAGGCCGATCAGATCCAGATTCGCCGGTCCCAACACGGACGGCAGCGTGTGGCCCGCCATCCCGTTGCCGGCGTCGGCTACCACGGTGAGCCGACGAATGCCGGCCAGCTCGACCAGCCCGTGCAGGTGCTCGGCGTACGCGGGCAGCAGGTCCTGCTCGGACAGCCGACCCGGGGTGGCCGCTGCTTGCGGCTCGGCGGCCATGGCCCGGTCGGCGAGTGCGGTCAGAATGGCAGCGGAGACCGGCCGCGCACCGGACAGACAAAACTTGATGCCGTTGTAGTTGCCCGGGTTGTGGCTGGCGGTGAACATCACGCCCGGCAGGTCCAGGTGACCGGAGGCAAACCACAGCTCATCCGTACTGGCCAGGCCGATGTCGATCCCATCGACGCCGCAGTGCAGCACGCCAGCGGCAAACGCCGCGCTGAGCTCCGGACTGGT
>JBBSQO010000143.1:0-5943 GCA_038244025.1 Propionibacteriales bacterium | reverse complement strand
CGAGGGCGTCGACGCCACCACCACATCGACCTTCACCACCCACGAGCTGAGCCTCGACCAACAGATCTTCCCGTCCATCTATCCGCTCAGCGACACCACCGTCGGCACGGGTATGCCGGTGATTCTCAAGTTTGATCTGCCGGTCAAGGACAAGAAGTCGTTCGAGAAGCATCTGCGGGTGACCTCTTCGCCCAAACAGATCGGCAGCTGGCACTGGTACAGCCCGACCGAGGTGCACTCTCGTCCCAAGAGCTACTGGCGACCGGGCACCAAGGTCTCCGTGTCAGCCGACCTGAACGGCGTACCGGCCGGCAACGGTCTGTACGGCCAGGAGTCCCGCTCGGCGTCCTTCACCCTCGGCCGCGCGGTGGTCGTCAAGGTCAACATCCCTAAGAAGACGACCAAGGTCTACATCGGCGGCAAGCTGGCCCGAACGATTCCCGACAGTGCGGGCAAGCCCGGTTTCGTCACCCGGAGCGGCCACAAGCTGATCATGCAGAAGCTGCGCAAGACCAAGATGGCGTCGGAGACGATCGGTATCAAGAAGCAGGACCCAGAGTATTTCGACCTCGAGGTCGAGTACGCCATGCGAGTCACCAACTCTGGTGAGTTCCTGCACGCGGCCCCCTGGAACAGCGGTCTGTTCGGCGACGTCAACGGCAGCCATGGCTGCGTCGGGCTGAGCACGGCCAATGCCCGCTGGCTCTTCAACACCGTCGAGATCGGCGACCCGGTCGTGATGACCGGCAGCAGTCGCGGCCTCGAGCAGGGCAACGGCTGGACCGACTGGGACCTCTCCTGGTCCACCTACAGCTCGGGCTCGGCGCTGCACTGACTCGTCGGCGTCCGCGCTGTGACTGGCTGACCGAAATGACCCCCGCCGGTTGCCGAGCATGGATGATTCCTCGGCAGCCGACGGGAACCAAAAAGCTCAGGCGATGATGTTCTGGCGGAGGTCGATCGTTTTCTCTGAGGTCGACAGATGCTGGATGAAGGTCTTGGAGAAGGCCAGGATCGGGATCACGATCAGCGCACCGACGATGCCGGCGGTGACAATGCCGACCGCAATGCCGAGCAGGACGGCCAGCGGATGCAGTTTGACGGCCCGACCCAGCAGGAACGGCTGCAGGATATGTCCCTCCACCTGCATCACCAGCGTGATGCCGGCCAGCATGATCAATGCCTGGGGCCAACCCAAGGTCACCAACGCGATCACCACCGCCACGAAACCCGAGACGAACGCGCCAACCAGGGGGATGAAGGCGCCGATGAACACCAGCGCAGCCAGAGCCGGCGCCAGCGGCACGCCGAGGAAGAACGCGACGATGAAGACACCGAGGCCATCGGTGAACGCAACGATGATGGTCGCCCGGACATAGGAGACGAGCGAGTTCCAGCCCAGCCTGGCCGCCTCGTCGACCCGCTTCCGGGAGGACCGGGGAAAGAAGTTCAGCATGAAGGTGAAGATCCGGCGGCCTTCGTACAGGAAGTAAAAAAGCGCGAACATGGCGATGGCGAAGCCAGCGACGAAATGGCCCACCCGGGTGCCGATGTCGGCCGCGTAGGTAGCGATGGCGCTCTTGCTGTCCAGCAGCAGGGTCTTGAGCTGGTCGACCCAATGGCCGGTGTCGACGCGACCCAGCTTGAGCGGGCTCTTGTCCAACCATCTCACCAGCTGATCAAAGCCCTCAACCGTCTGCGACACCAGGGTCGCGGACTCACCGGCAATCAGCGCGCCAATCCCGGTCAGTGCCCCAAACACGATGGCCAGTCCACCAAAGACGGAGATGAGGGCGGCGAGTCCGGCGGGTACCCCCCACATCTTCAGCCGATGGGCGACCGGGCTGAGCAATGCAGCCAGCAGGATGGCCACCGCGACCGGGATGGTCACCTCGGAGTACTTTTGCGCCACGTAGCCAAGCCCGATGGCCACCGCCACCAACAGGAGGACTCGCCAGCTCCAGGCGGCGGCGATCTGCAGTCCCTTGGGCACGGCCTGGTCGAAGTTGCGACCGGACAGCTTTGATGGTGACTGGTTCAGATTATCGCGCTCCGGGACCACCGGCGCCGACTCATAGCCACGATCCGCCGGCGAACTCGCCTTCGCTACGTCGCGGTGTTGCTTCAACGCCTGCATCCGCGTTTGTGCCTGCGTCTTGATGCGATCGGTGATCCCCACGGAAATCCTTTCCTGCGCCGTGGCGGGTACGCTGGCCGGCTGCCCGCAACTGTGACGCAGCGTCTGCGACCCGGATAGGCTACCGGAGCCGACCGTCAGCTACTCACCGTCCGCCACGCAATGGCCGATGTCGTCCCGGCCGCTCCATGGCACAGCCCGGCTGCACGGATGCGCTCGGTCATACAGCACACTGGGCAGGTGAGGATTGCCGCGTCGGCCAAAGCCTGGTTACAGGCGAAATCCACCCTGCCGCGCGACGTGATCGTGCTCGGTCTGATCGCCTTCTGTGTCGCTGTTGGTTTCGGCGTCGTAGTCCCGGTGCTGCCCGTCTTCGCCCGGGATTTCGGAGTCAGCAACTTCTCTGTGGGCGCCGTCATCTCCTGCTTTGCGCTGATGCGGCTGGCCACCAGTCCGTTCTGTGGCTGGATGATCATCCGAATCGGCGAGCGGCTGATTTTGGCAACGGGGATCTTCATCGTCGCCGTCTCCAGCGGGCTGGCCGGCTTGTCGCAGAGCTATGCTCAGCTGCTGGTGCTGCGGGGTGTCGGTGGCATCGGCTCGGCCATGTTCACCGTTTCCGCGCTGACCCTGCTGCTCAACTCGGTACCGGGTGAGATGCGCGGCCGGGCGGCGGGGTTCTACCAGGGCGGCTTTCTGATCGGCGGCATGGCCGGCCCGGCACTTGGCGGGTTGCTGGCCGCCATTTCGCTGACCGCACCGTTCTTCTTCTATGCCGGCACGCTGCTGGTCGCCGGGGGAGTTGGGCTGGCGCTGTTGCACTCCCCCGAACACCAGTCGCCGAAGGCTCATCATGAGCCGCCGGTGCCGTTCCGGCAGGTCGCCCGGGACCCGCGTTTCCAAGCAGCCTGCCTGACCAACTTTGCTCAGGGCTGGACGTCGATGGGGGTCCGGTCGGCGCTGGTGCCGGTGCTCGTGGTCGAGATGTTGCACCATAGCCCCTCCTGGACCGGGATTGCCTTCGCCTGCGCCGCGGTGGCCCAGACGTGTGCGCTGGCCCCGGCCAGCAAATTCGTCGACACGAGAGGACGGAAACCGGCGATGGTCGGAGCCGGCCTGCTCGCCGGCGCGGCCATCATCACGGTGCCGTTCGTACCGAACATCGGGCTGCTGATCGTGGCACTCTGCCTCTACGGCATTGCTGCCGCCTTCTTGGGTACGGCCCCGGCTGCCTCCGTTGGGGACGCGGCGGGTGGCCGCAGCGGCACCCCGGTAGCGGTCTTCTCCATGTTCTCCGACGTGGGCGCCATCCTGGGTCCGCTGGCCGCCGGATTTCTGGCCGACCAGGTGTCCTACCCGGTTGCCTTCGGGGTGGGTGCGGTCATTCTCGCGGGCGCGTCCGGGATTTCTCTTCGGATGCCGGGAGCACGGCCGGGGCCAACCCAGCTGGTAGCCGCACCAGAGGTGACCGGACCGGAGGGACCGGGATGCGAACCGGCCGAACAACTACACCAGGAGAGACAGGCCCACCAGGAGAGACAGGCCAGCCAGCCGAGGCAGGACGGATGAGCCCCAAACCACTGACCGAGCTGGTTGCCCCTGACTGGGCGGAGGCGCTGGCGCCGATCGCGAGCACGGTCGCCGCACTCGGGGAGTTCCTCCGATTGGAGAACCAGGCCGGCCGGGGTTATCTGCCGGCCGGGGATAAGGTGCTTCGGGCGTTCAGCTGCCCGCTGGCGGCGATCCGGGTGCTGATTGTCGGCCAGGACCCGTATCCGACGCCGGGCCATCCGGTCGGTTTGTCGTTCTCGGTGGCTCCCGGTGTACGGCCGGTTCCCCGGAGCCTGGCGAACATCTCTCGCGAGCTGGAGGATGACCTCCAGATACCGCGGGCCGGGACCGGCGACCTGACTCCCTGGTTCCAGCAGGGAGTGCTGCTGCTCAACCGGGTGTTGACCGTCCAACCCGGCAAACCCGGATCTCACCGCGGAAAGGGCTGGGAGCAGGTGAGCCAGACGGCCATCGAGGCGTTGGTGACCCGTGGCGGCCCGCTGGTCGCCGTGCTCTGGGGCCGCGACGCGCAGAACTTGATCCCGATGCTGGGCACTGTGCCCTACGTCGCCAGCGCCCACCCGTCGCCGATGTCGGCAGACCGCGGCTTCTTCGGCTCCCGGCCGTTCAGCCGGGTCAACGAGCTCCTCGCCCGACAGGGGGCAGAGCCGATCGACTGGCGGGTCGAGAAGTGACGACTCAACCGCAAAAACTCCTGACAGCCAGGCGAAAACGCCTGCCGGCTCCCGAAATCGGCCACTAATGGGAGAAAATGCGGGCCGATCAGCCCAGCGCCTGCTCCAGATCACCGATCAGGTCCTCGGCGTCCTCGATTCCGACGCTGAGCCGGACCAGGTCGGCCGGCACCTCAAGCACCGTCCCCGCCACCGAGGAGTGCGTCATCTTGCCCGGATGCTCGATCAGTGACTCCACCCCGCCCAGCGACTCCCCCAGGATGAAGATCTTCGCCTTGGCGCACAGGTCCAGTGCGGCCTGCTCACCAGCGCCGACCCGGAAGCTCACCATGCCACCGAAGCGCCTCATCTGCCGGCTGGCCAGCTCCTTGCCAGGGTGAGAATCCAGCCCCGGGTAGAAAACCTGCGACACCGCCGGATGCTGTTCGAGGAAGCCGGCGATCTGCTCGGCGTTGTCGCTGTGTCGTTCCATCCGGACCGCGAGTGTCTTCAGCCCCCGCAGTACCAGCCAGGAGTCGAAGGGGCCGGCCACGCCGCCGAGGGAGTTCTGATGCCAGGCCAGCTGCTCACCCAGGTCGGCATCCTCGGTGACCAGAGCGCCGCCGATGACATCAGAATGACCACCGCAGTACTTGGTGGTGGAGTGCAGGACCACGTCCGCCCCGAGACTCAGAGGCTGTTGCAGATAGGGGGAGGCGAAGGTGTTGTCGACGATCACCAGCGCACCGGCCGCGTGGGCGATTTCGGCGATGGCGGCGATGTCGGCAATATTGAGCAGCGGGTTGGTGGGTGTCTCGATCCAGATCGCCGTGGTTGTGCCGGGCTGGACAGCGGCAGCGATGGCATCGAGGTCGGTCAGGCTCACCGGTGTCGACGTGATGCCCCAGCGTTCGTGCACCTGAGAGAACAGCCGGAAACTGCCGCCGTACGCATCGTCAGGAATGACCAGCTCGCTGCCCGGTGAGCAGATGGTCCGCAGCAGCGTGTCCTCAGCCGCCAGGCCGCTCGCAAAGGCCAGTCCACGGACGCCGCCCTCGAGGGCGGCAATGCACTCCTCCAGCGCGGCCCGGGTTGGGTTCCCGGAGCGGGAGTATTCGTACCCGTTGCGGAGACCGCCAACGCCGTCCTGGGCGTAGGTGGAGGTGGCATAGATGGGCGGCACCACCGCTCCGGTGGTTGGGTCGGGTTCCTGGCCGGCGTGGATGGCGCGGGTCGAAAAACCTGCTGATTCGGTCATGACAGCGAGGGTATCCGGCTCACGCCGCAGGAATGTCCGGGGCTGAAGATGCGTTGCACTACCGCGGGTATTTCCAACCAAGAGAGAGGCAATGGTCGACATGTTCTTCACTGCACGGAAAGCCACCATGGTCGAGCCGAGCCAAGCGGTGCCCGGCCGGAGCTCGGCAGTGATGGAACGACCGACCTTCCACTCCATTTTCGGCACCCCGGTCGACATCACCCCACCGGGCTCACAGGTCGCCTACTTTGCCCTGGGTTGCTTCTGGGGCGCGGAAAAATTGTTCTGGCAACTCGATGGCGTGACCTCGACCGCCTCGGGCT
>JBBSQO010000142.1:0-6071 GCA_038244025.1 Propionibacteriales bacterium | reverse complement strand
TGGTCGACCTGGGCCCGCCAGCAGGAGGCCTGGAACGGCAACAGCAGCGGCTCTGGTGCCCGCGCCGATGTGTCGTAGAGCTTGCCAACCTCGGTCAGCAGCCCATCCCGCTCATCGAGGGACAGCTGCTCGGTCGCCGGCCGGCGCCGCACCATCTCCACCAGGCCTCCTCTGGTGATCGGCACCCAGCTGCGAAAGTTGCGCCGTTCCAGACCGCTGAAGTAAGGACTTTCAGCCACCGCAGCCAGCGAGTCATCGGCGAAGTCACCGGACATGGCATCCGGAATGGTCGAGCGCATCAGCCGGGTCAGCCGTTTCACCCACGGCACCGTGTCATCACGGGTGTTGTACGCCACGGCCAGGTGCCCGCCTGGCTTCAGCACTCGGGCCACCTCAGCCAGCGCCAGACCGGGGGCAAACTTGTGCAGCGTCTGGGCGGCGGTCACCAGATCAAATTGGCCGGCAGCAAACGGCAGTGACTCTGCCTGGCCAACCACATGACGCGCTGTGCCCAGCCGGATGGTGATCACCGAGATGCTGGCCGGATCCCGGTCCAGGCAGAAAACCTGGTGTCCGGCGTCGGATAACATCCGAGCAAAGGCTCCGGTACCGCTGCCCAGGTCAAGCACTCGCAGGGTCGCATGCTGCCCCGTCATGCCCCGGATTGCCGTCCCCTGAATGGCCGGAGCGGGCCGCAGCATCCAGTCACAGGCCGCCTCGGGGTAGGGCGTACGACGAGGTGAATTCATGATGCAGACTCTAGAGCGTGACTGACGCCTTGGCTGACCTTGCCCGGATGGAGGGCGTGCCGTCGGCAGCTGCGGCCGCCCGGGATGCCTGCGATGCGGTGCTCCGGGACCGGGGGATGCGGCAGGTCGCAGCCGAGGACTCGGCGACCGCGCTGCTCGCCGGCGCCAGGGCCAGCGCGGCGATGGAGCCAGACGGCGACCGGTGGCTGCCAGGCACGGGTCGGTTGTCCACCGAGCTGATCGAGCTCGGCGGGCTGGTGCTGACCTCGCCGGGGCAGGTGCTGGCCAGGGCGCACACCCTGCTGGCGCACGGGCTGGTGCCGGTCGCAGACCTCGGACGGGTCCGTGCCGATGCCGAGGCCGCGGACCGGTTGGTCGGGCTCAACGAGCTGCTGGTCCGAACTACGTCGGCGCCGTCGATCGTACTGGCTGCGGTAGTCCATGGCGAGATCGCCAGCATTGCCCCGTTCGGTGCCGGTGACGGCATCCTGGCCCGGGCGATGGAGCACCTGGTCCTGATCGCCACCGGCATCGACCCGCGGGCGGTCATCCTCTGCGAGGCCGGGCACCAGGCTTCGGGAGCCGGATATGGCCACGCCCTGGCCGGCTACCAGCAGGGCACGCCGAATGGCGTCCGCGGCTGGCTGTTGCACTGTGCCCAGACCCTGTCGTACGGGGCGGAGATGTCACCGCTGGCCGGTCGGCGGCTGCGCAGCCCGCGGCGGCCATGAGTGGGCTCGTTCCGTAGGTGGCGATCCGTCAGCGTGGATCTCCCCCTTCAAGGAACAGACATAACGCGACGCCCGGCATGATGGCGGGCGTCGCGTCGCGGACGTCGAAACAGGTGACCAATGCGTGCTGATACATAAGGTTGGTCCAGGGGTCAAGCCTGAATCGCAACTACCCGTCTGGGATGGGTGATCGCCGCGTGGGTACCTGGTTGACGTACTCGGTCTTTGCTCGTGTGGGAGTCAAAGTCCTTAGAACCTTTGTACCCCGAAAGTTCCTTGGTGGGAAGGGGTTGCGGAGTTTTTTCTGGCGGCTGGCTGGTCGCACGGCTGAAACGCAGGAGGGTTGTCCACAGCAATGGCCCCATCCTGGGAGTTGTCCACAGATTTCCGAATTCTGGCCGATGGTGCCGCCGCCACCACAGGGTTGAGGCATGGATGTGCGCGCGACTCCAAGATCCGGTCCGCTGGTGGTGACCACTGATGACGTACTGCTCGATGCGGTGCTGGCCGCGGCCGCGGCAGCCGAGGTGGAGCCGGTGGTGGTCAGCGACGTGGGCGCCCTGCGGCCGATGTGGGCCGATGCGCCGATCATCGTGGTCGGTGTCGACCAGGCGCCCGAGCTGGCCCGGCAGGTGCTGCCGCGGCGACGGGACATCTATCTGGTCGGCACTGCGGCGGAGCAGGGAGAGGTGTGTTCATGGTCCGTGCCGCTCGGCGCTGTCGTCGCGATCCTACCGGAGGGGGTCTCGTGGCTGACCACGGCCTTGGCTTCGGTGACGAAGCCACCGGCCGGCACCGGTCTGGTGGTGGCACTCGTTGGGGGCAGCGGCGGCGTCGGCACCTCAACGTTGGCTGCTGGTCTTGCCTTCACCGCCGCCCGTCGTCAGATCCCGGCCATGCTGGTGGATCTTGATCCGGTGGGCGGCGGTAATGATCTGCTGCTCGGCGCCGAGCGAATGGAGGGCTGGCGTTGGTCCCGGCTGGCTGCGGCGCAGGGGCATCTTGGTAATCTGAGCGGCCACCTGCCGCAGGTCGAGGGCGTCGACATCTTGTCGATGGCCAGGGATGAGGGCGATACCGGTGAGCCCAGTGTCGGCGCCGTAGCCGCGGTGCTGGCCTCGGCCGCGCGCAGTCACGGGTTGGTCGTCATTGACCTGGCTCGTGAGCTCACCCCAGCGGGGTGTGAGGCGCTCCGGCTCGCCGACGTCACCGTACTGATCACCGCCGGCGGCTTGCGCGGTGTCGCGGCGGCCCAGCGGATGGCTGACCGGGTCGCGCCGCTGTGTGCAGACTTACGTACGGTGGTCCGGATCAGCAGGACCTCGGCGGTGACGGCTGCACTGGTCGCGGCCAACATGCGGCTCCCGCTGCTCGGCACGATTGCGGAGGACCCTTACCTTCGGCAGGCTGCCGAGCGGGGTGATCCGCCCGGGCGTGCTGCCCGCGGCCGTTGGGCCAAGGGATGTCGGCAGCTGGTGGACGCGTTCTTGGGTGCTCGGGGTGTCGATTCGGCCGATGCCAAGCTGGCCGGCGGGAGGATGGCATGAGTGCTGTTGCCGATCTTGAACCGATCCGGACCCAGTTGGCGTCGCTGACGAGACCGCACACCCCGGCTGATGTGGCTGACATCATGCGCAGTCAGGGTCGGGTTGTCAGCGATGCCACCCTGTTCGCGACCGTGGAGGCGTTGCGCCGGGACAGCGTTGGTGCCGGTCTGCTGGAGCCGTTGCTGCAGCTGGATGGGGTCACCGACGTACTGGTCAATGGACCGCGGCAGGTCTTTGTCGACCGGGGTGCCGGCCTGGAGCTCACCGGACTGTGCTTCAGCTCCGATGCCGAGGTACGCAAGCTGGCCCAGCGGCTGGCCGCGTCGATGGGCCGCCGGCTGGATGAGGCGTCGCCGTTCGTTGATGCCCGGCTGGCCGACGGGACCCGGGTGCATGCCATTCTCGCCACCCTCGCCGACCCCGGCACCTGCCTGTCCCTGCGGGTCCCGGCCGGAGTCAAATGGTCCCTGGACGACTGGGTCTCGGTCGGTTCCCTGTCGCCGGAGGCCGCCGCGATCCTTCGGCAGATGGTGGAGTCCCGACTGGCCTTCCTGGTGACCGGCGGCACCGGTTCGGGGAAGACCACCTTGCTGGCTGCGCTGCTCAGCCTGGTCCCGGCAGCTGAACGGCTGGTCATCGTTGAGGACTCCCGCGAGCTGGCACCCGCCCATGATCACTGCGTCCGGCTGGAGGGGCGCCCCGCCAATGCTGAACACGCCGGCGCCATCACGCTGACCGATCTGGTCCGGCAAGCCCTGCGGATGCGACCGGACCGGCTGGTACTCGGAGAGGTTCGGGGCGCGGAGCTGTGCGACCTGTTGACGGCAATGAACACCGGCCACGAAGGAGGCTGCGGAACCGTGCATGCCAACTCTGCCGCGGATGTGCCGGCCCGGCTGGAAGCGCTGGCCGCCTTGGGTGGGCTGGGGCGCGATGCCGTGCATGCCCAGATTGCCGCCGCCTTGGACGCGATCGTACATATCCGGCGCGGGACGGATGGCAAGAGACGGGTTGCTGAGATCCATGTCCTGTCCCGCGACCCGGGCTCCGGGCTGGTCCAGACTCAGGAGGCGCTGGTTTTCGATGACGCTGGACTGACACATCGCGGTCCTGGCTGCGTCCTGTTGGAACGGCTACTCAGCCGATGATGGTGCTGGCGCTGGCGCTCGTTGTCTCGGCAGTGTTGCTGATGTTTCCGCCCCGGCTGGACCGCGCGATCCGCCGGCTCCGGCATCGGCCGGATGAGCGTACGGCCGCTGGCTCCGGGAGAAGTCACCGGAACCGCACGCTGCGGCTGGCCGCGGTGGTGATCAGCCTGACGGGTGTGATCATTGCCGCCTCCCTGGTTGCTGGCAGCCAAGGTGGGGTCATCGCCGCGGTGACCGTCCTAGCCGGCGGCACCGTGGTCAGGGTGGTGGTGATCCATCGACGTGACAAGGGAAACCAGCGACGGCAGGAAGACGTGGCGCACGCCTGCGGCGTGCTGGCCAGCCAGGTCCGGGTTGGCCAGGTGCCAGCCGAAGCACTGCACATCGCTGCTATCGACTGTGAGGTGCTGGCCGATGCCGCCGCGGTGCAGAGCATCGGGGGTGAGGTGGTCGAGTTGTGGCGAGCCTCGGCGTCCCGCCCCGGCCATGGTGGTCTACTCGCCTTGGCCAGGGCCTGGCAGGTGTCAACGGAGACCGGCGCGCCGATGGCGCCCTCTCTGGAGCAGGTCGCGGAGGCGCTGTCCGCTGATCGGGAGGTGGAGCTGCTGGTGCTGGGTGAACTGGCTGCGTCCAGGGCGACCGGTCGGATGCTGGCGGCTTTGCCGCTGGTCGGACTGGGTCTGGGCTATCTGATCGGCGGGGATCCCGGCGCTTTCCTGCTGGAGAACCGCTACGGGCAAGGATGCCTGCTGCTTGGTGCGGCGCTGGCGTGTGGTGGCGTCCTCTGGATCGAGCACATTGCCGCCTCGACTGTCGGTGCCCCTCAGCGGGACCGAGGCACCTGATGCTGGCCGGTGGGCACATATGGCTGTTGCTCGCCCTGGTGTGCGCTGGTGCGACGGCGGCCGGCCTGGTGGCTTCGCCCAGCGACCAGCTGCGCAAGGTGAAGCACGCTGGTAAACCGGTCGGGAACCGTCCCTGGCCATGGCTGCAGAGCATCCGCAGTCGGTTGGTGGCCAGAGCTGACGCCATGTCCTCGTCGCGGCGGGCGCTGCTGGCCGGGGCGGCCGCCATCGGGATCGGTCAGGGCGTCGGCAGCTTCGCACCACGCGCCTTGGGCTGGGGAATCACTCTCGTGGTTGGGGTAGGAGTCTTTGTCATCATCGGCAAACTGGAACCCCGGCAGACCAGGATGAAACGCCTCCAGCTGGAGCAGGACCTGCCCCAGCTGTGTGAACTGCTGGGTGCCTGCCTGGAGGCCGGACTGCCGTTGCGCGTTGCCACCGCGCAGGTGGCTGCGGCCGTCGCCGGACCTGCTGCTGAGTTATTGGATTCTGTCCTGACCCACATCCGGGTCGGGCAGGGTGACGCTGATGCCTGGCGCAGCCTTCGTGATCATCCCCAGGTCGGGAAGCTGGCCGTCGACCTGGCCCGCTCGGTCGACTCCGGCACCACGATGGTGGAGACTCTCGTCCAACATGGCAGCAGAGCGCGTCGCCATCACCAGGCGAACCGGCAAGCAATGGCCAAGACGGCTGGTGTCCGCAGTGTGCTGCCGTTGATGGTGTGTTTTTTGCCGGCCTTCTTCCTGATCGGGATTGTACCGATTGTCGCGTCGGCGATCACCGCCTTCATCAGCTGAATCTACGGCGACTCTCCCAAGGACGGGGTGTGTTGCGATGACCCATTGAACCTAAGCTGCAAAATCCTGCCGTCTGTGGCCGGTTTCGCGAGCGGTGCTCATCATCTGCGGGTCCCGTTGTGCACAGGACAAACGTGGGACCAAGCGTTGTCCCCAACCGCGTTCATCCGGTGATCGATCGCGGCCAGAATCCGGAGGCTAAGAGCAGACCCAACACCGGGTCAGGCTCTTCACGGAGGGCCGTACGAAAGGAG
>JBBSQO010000141.1:0-6076 GCA_038244025.1 Propionibacteriales bacterium | reverse complement strand
GGTTGCAGAAGACGCCGACGTGACGGACATCGTCATCGTCATCGTCGGGGCAGTCATAGACGAAGACGGACAGGTCGAGGCCCACCTGGGTGGCCGCCAGGCCGACACCCTCGGCTGCCGCCATGGTGGCGAACATGTTGCGCACCAAGGTGTGCAGTGCGTCATCGAAGGTGGTGACCGGTCGGGTCCGCAAGTGCATCACTGGTGCGCCCCAGCGGGTGATCGGCAGCACCGTGCCACCGGTGGTCAGGTCATCGGGGATGGTCACCTGCGATCCTTCCGCCGGTTCCTCAATGCGTCAGCGGGGGAGCTGCTCAGTTCCTGGTACGGGTCGGCAGTGACCCCGTCACCCAGGTCGGCGTCGAAGGAGTAGACGCGCCGGCCCTCGATGATCACTGTCTGGGCCCGGCTCATGATCTCCAGCGGGTCACCGTCCCAGATCACCACATCGCCGTCCTTGCCGACCTCAAGCGAACCAACCCGGTCGGCCAGGCCGAGCATCTCGGCCGGGTTAATAGTGATCGACTGCAGCGCAACCTCACGGTCGAGACCCTCCTTGATCGACAGGATCGCCTGGTAGACAAGGAAGTTGATCGGCACCACCGGGTGATCGGTGGTGATGGCGATCTTGACGCCGGCCCTGGCCAGGATGCCTGGGTTGCGCAGGTGCCGCTGGTTGACCTCCACCTTGCTACGGGTGGTGAACAGCGGGCCGACGATCACCGGGATGTCCCGCTCGGCGAGCACATCGGCCAGCAGATGAGCTTCGGTCCCGTGGTTGATCACCAGCCGGTAGCCGAACTCGTCGGCCAGCCGGATGGCGGTGGCGATGTCATCGGCGCGGTGGGTGTGTTGGCACCACGGCAGCTCGCCGTCGAGCACCCGGACCAGGATCTCGGAGTTGAGGTCCCGGTCGAAGGGCTTGCCCTCGGTCTCGGCCTGGTCTCGTTTGATCCGGTAGTCCTGTGCCTTGCGTAGCGCCTCGCGGATCACTGCCGCCACGCCGAGGCGGGTGGAGGGGGTCTGCTTCTTCTCCCCGTACACCCGCTTGGGATTCTCGCCCAGGGCCGACTTCAGGCTGCACGGCTCGGCGAAGAGCATCTCATCAACCATTCGCCCCCAGGACTTGACCGCGACGGTCTGGCCGCCGATCGGGTTGCCTGATCCGGGCTTGATCACGATCGAGGTGACGCCGCCAGCCAGCGCGTCCCGGAAACCCTCGTCGGCCGGGTTGATCGCGTCGAGGGCGCGGAAACGTGCCCCGACCGGGTCGGTCTTCTCGTTGGTGTCCTCGCCGGCCCAGCCGTTGCCCTCCTCATGGACGCCGACGTGACCATGGGACTCAACGAAGCCGGGCAGCACCCAACGGCCTGCTGCATTGACGATCTCGGTGTTCTTAGGAATCCGTACCTTGGTGCCGATCTCGGTGATGGTGCCGTCCTTGATCAGCACGGTCCCGTCCTTGATCGGATCGCCCACCACCGGCACGACGTAACCGCCGGTAATGGCGATGCTGGCACCGGCCGGGCGGGGGCGCGCCAGCTGCGGGGCTGTCCGAGACGACTCTTTGGGCCTGGACTTGGAAGTGGGATTGGCTTTGGGGGCGGGCGTCTTTTTCACGGCAGTCACGTTATCGCGCCGCCGGGGGACACTTCCACGGCTGTCGGATAACCCAGCACGATGCAGGCCGGACTGGGAGTCGGGAGCTGGAAATCCAGCGTCCAGGCAAAAGACGGCCGGCCGTCTGCTGCTGGCGACGTACGAACGAAGACGGAAATCACATCCTCGACCTGACCGGCCACCCAGACCCGGTTGTTGCTCAGGACGAGATCGCGGGGACAACGGGCCGCGGTCGCCACCTCTGCGATCCGCGTCAGAGTGTGCGCCTGCCGGTCGAGCTCGAACACAGCAAAGGTGTCCACCCCACGATTTGCGACATAAATCTCGTCGCCGTCCATCACCAGCGCAGAGGGATAGACCCGCTCCGGTGTCTGGGCACCAGAACTCGTCTGGACACCGGAACTCAGCACTACCGCCCGCTGATCCCACCCGGATGTGGTTCGGGTGGCCAACCAGAGCTCGCCGCTCAGCTCACAGGCCACGACGAGCTGGTCATCCGAAATAGCTAGATGACGTGGACCGGAGCCGGCCGGTAAGGTGATCGGGTCCAGCTCGGTGAGCTTGCCCGCGGTGTCGATCGTCAGCCGGTGGATGACGTCCGCACCGAGATCGCAGACCAGGATTTCGTCGCCGTCGCAGACCACCTGATGGGCGTGCGAACGGTCCTGTCGCTCCGGATCCGGCCCCGACCCCGAGAAGAAATGGATCGCGGCGGTCTCCGACAGGGTACCGTCCGGACTGATGGCCAGGCTCGCCACCGAGCCCTTGGTGTAATGCGCGACCAGCAGGAACTCATACGTCGCATCGAAGGCCAGATGGCAGCCACCATCGCCGCCGCTCGGCACGGTGTTCAGCAGACTCAACGCGCCGGAGTCATCGACCCGCAGCGCGCTGACCTGGCCCGGAGTCGTCTCGGACACCGCATAGAGCCACGGCTGCACGGGGTGCCGGACCAGATAGGTCGGCGACGACAAGGCGACCGGGTCGAGGGCAACGATCTCGACCTGTTCGGCATTCGAGGCATTCCACCGGTAGGTATGCAACCCTTCCGCGCGGCCCTGCATCTCGGCGGTGTAGCTCCCCACCTGGACGCTGATGCCCGACTCCTCGTCGGGCTCGTTTGGCTGCGGCTCGCCTGTCGGGATCTGGCCGGTGTCAGGCCGGTCTGTCTGGGACGGGTCTGTCGGGGGTGGGTCTGACTGGGACTGGTCGGAGTTGGCCTGAGCTGACATGGCTCTTGGATATCACGCCGGCTATCCGAGCGTGGCGGCTTGCCCCCGGCGGTGCTACGCCGGATGGTGGAGAGGTGCCCGCCTCAGCAGCCGGATCGGTCCAGCCGGAGCCACGCCCGCTGCTGCCGGCCGGGCTCGTGCCGGCCGAGCCCGTACCGTCCGGGGCTGAACCGCTCTTGGCCATGATGCAACCGGCAACAGAGCCGGCCCTCAGCGAGTGCCTGGCAGGGGTGCTGACTGACTATCTGCGTCATCTGAGTGCCGAGCGTAATCTTTCGGTGCACACCGTTCGCGCCTACCGCAGCGATGTCGGACAGCTGCTGGAGCATCTGCAGCGGCTCGGGCACGAGTCCTTGATGGGGGTGGATGTACGCGCGGTGCGCAGCTGGCTGGCCAAGCAGCAGACCATGGGCGCCGAACGCACCACTGTGCAGCGTCGCGCCGCTGCGGCGCGGGTGTTCTTCGCCTGGACTCACGACACCGGGCGCAGTCCCCACAATCCGGCCGAGACACTGCGGTCACCGAAGACAGCCAAGCGGCTGCCACCAGCGCTCGAACAGGCGGACGCTGCGCAGATGCTGGCTGCTGCCATCGCCGCGGCCGCGGCAGACGAAGGACCAGTCGGCCGGCGCGATGTCGCGATGCTGGAAGTCCTCTATGCCACCGGTATCCGGGTTTCGGAATTGTGTGGCCTCGATCTGCGCAACGTGGACGAGGATCGGCGGCTGCTGCGTGTCTTCGGCAAGGGGGGCAAGGAGCGGAGCGTTCCGGTCGGTGCTCCAGCGATGCGCGCCCTCAGTGGTTGGCTATCCGTTCGCGGGTTGCTGGTCGGTCCGGCGAGTGGACTGGCGATCTTCCTTGGGGAGCGCGGCAAGCGGATCGATCCCCGGGTGGTACGGCGGATCGTCCACCAGGCACTGGGGACGGTGCCGGGGGCGCCCGATCTTGGACCCCATGGTTTGCGGCATGCGATGGCCACTCACCTGCTGGAAGGCGGGGCTGACCTGCGGAGTGTGCAGGAGATGCTCGGCCATGCCTCGCTGGCCACTACGCAGATCTACACCCATGTCTCCAACGAGCGACTGCGCCAGGCCTTCCAACAGGCTCATCCTCGCGCCTGAGCGCGGACGCCGCCGGGCCAGAGGTCAAGAGCCGGAGTATCAGAACCAGGTCATCGGGTCGATCAGCTGGCCGTCCAGCCAGACCATCAGATGCAGATGGCAGCCGGTCGAGTAGCCGGTCGTGCCGACATAGCCGATCACCTGACCCTGGCGCACCTGCTGGCCGACACCGACGATGTAACGCTGGGCGTGGTTGGATCCGGTCCGGACCAGATGCCCGTCGACCGTACCGTGGTCGATCATCAGCCGGTTGCCATAGCCGGCATTGAAGTAGGCCTCGGATACCCGGCCATCGAAGGGCGCATGGATCTCAGCACCGCAGGCGGCGCCAATATCGGTGCCATCGTGGAGCTTGACGATTCCAAGGATGGGATGCCGGCGCAGCCCGTACGGCGAGGTCAACGGTCCTGCGGCCGGCAGCTGGAAGCCGTGGTCGCCACCCGGGACACTGACGCTGGGGCCGCTGACACCGGGTGCGCTGATGGCAGCCAGGGCACGTGCCGCTGATCGTTGGGCGGCTTCGGCCTCGGCCGACTCCGGCAACAACCGCACCTGCGTGGATCCACCGAGCAGCAGCGTCGGGTCCAGATAGGTATCACCCTGCTTGAGCCCCCAGTGCAGACAAGCCTCGGACAGGCAGTGTGTTCCGGGCTCAAGTGTGCCGATCACCTCGCCCATCGCCACCTGCTGACCGACCGTCACCGCGCCGAACACCGGTTCGTACGTGGTCCGGACATCGCCGTGGTCCACCACGATCACCCTGCGGCCGGCAAGCTGGCTGGCGAACGTCACTGTCCCGGCAGCGGCAGCCAGCACCTGGTCACCGACGTCGGCGACCAGGTCAACACCCCGGTGCCCGGCTCCCCACTGCTCCTTGGGCAGATCGAACCGCTCGAGCACCCGCGGGGCACCGGCCAACGGCAAGGTCGAGGGGTTCGGCAAGGTGGGCTCGGCGCTGGCCGGACTCGGTACCGTCAACAGCAGCAGGACGGCAGCCGCGAAGGCCCACCACATCCTGAAGCGGGAGCCGATGAGCCGGTTGTCTGGGAATGGCATGCGGTGAACCTATGGGCCAGTTTCAGAACCGATCGCCGGTGGCGGCGACCTGTGGACGACGCTCAGCAGCCGGATCGACCTGTGGAAGACTCCTCGACACTCCGAGGGCTGTCGCACCATTTGCCGCCAGAACGCGAGAAATGGTGCGTTACGGGACTCCTGGGGCACCATTTGCCGCCAGAACGCGAGAAATGGTGCGGTACGAGATCCCGTGGCACCATTTGCCGCCAGAACGCGAGAAATCGCACGGTGTGGACATCGGAAGGCCCACAACGGGACGACCAAACGGTGCAATGGCCTGCGGTTTGTCGCAAGCGGCGCCAACAGCGTAAACTCGGGCGCAGCAGTCCGGCCATCCGGGCTGACTTCGCATGCAGGCTCACCCCCACCCGGTGTGGGCGGGCAACATTATCGGTCCCCGGTCAGTCGGGGTTGGTGTTGCGCCTGCATCAGGCGGTGCCGAATGGTTCGACACCGAGACAACCGTGCGCCGCACGACTGTGCGCGCCAAGGAGGACCCGGCCATGGCCGTCGTAACGACCCGCCAGCTGCTGGAGAGTGGTGTCCACTTCGGGCACCAGACCCGCCGCTGGAACCCTAAGATGAAGCGCTTCATCTTCACCGAGCGCAATGGCATCTACATCATCGACCTGCAGCAGTCGCTGTCCTACATCGACAGCGCCTATGCCTTCGTCAAGGACACTGTCGCCCGGGGGGGCCAGGTCTTGTTCGTCGGCACCAAGAAGCAGGCGCAGGAGACCATTGCCGAGCAGGCCACCCGGGTGGGAATGCCGTACGTCACCCACCGCTGGCTGGGCGGCATGCTGACCAACTTCCAGACTGTTCACAAGCGTCTTCTCCGTCTCAAGGAACTTGAGAACATGGAGCAGACCGGTGGTTTCGAAGGCCGCACCAAGAAGGAAATTCTCATGCTCACCCGTGAGAAGGACAAGTTGGAGCGTACCCTTGGCGGTATCCGCGACATGACCAAGGTTCCTTCCGTCATGTGGGTCATCGACACCAACAAAGAACACCTGGCCATTGCTG
>JBBSQO010000140.1:0-6081 GCA_038244025.1 Propionibacteriales bacterium | reverse complement strand
CACCCCTGATCGGGCTCTATCCGGCCACCCGCAAACTGCCGACCTGGATGATCGCCAAGTGCGCCAACCTGGTGCTGGACCATCTGGGCATCCTCCAGGATCCCCTGCCGCAGTGGGTCCGCGATCAGGCCGGCGTCGTAGAGCTCACCACGGCGTTCCGTGACATTCACCGGCCCACCGATCGGGAGATGACGATGCGCGGGGTCGAACGGCTGAGGTTCGAGGAGGCGTTCGCGATGCAGCTGACCATGGCCCGCCGGCGAGCCGATGCGGCTGCTCACGGCGCTGTGCCCCGGCAACGCCGGTCAGGTGGGCTGCTGGAGGCCTTCGACGCCCGGCTACCTTTTCGGCTGACCGCCGGACAGCAGCGAATTGCTGAGGAGATCTTCGCTGAGCTCGCCAGGCCGGTCCCGATGCAGCGGCTGCTGCAGGGTGAGGTCGGCTCCGGTAAGACGGTTGTTGCGCTGCGCGCCATCTGTGCGGTGATCGACTCGGGCGCCCAGGCAGTCCTGATGGCGCCGACCGAGGTGCTCGCTGGCCAGCATTTCCAGACCATCACGGCTATGCTGGGCGATCTCGCCGCCGGAGGCACCCTCGGTGCGGCCGAACTGGCCACCGAGGTGGTCTTGCTGTCCGGATCGATGAGTGCCGCACACAAGCGGGAGGCGCGAGCCAAGGCCGCCTCCGGCGCGGCCGGCATCGTGATCGGTACCCATGCATTGCTCGGCGACCGGGTGCAGTTCGCCGAGCTCGGCCTGGTCGTCGTCGATGAGCAGCACCGGTTCGGGGTGGAGCAGCGGGCGGCGCTGACCGCGAAGGCGTCCGCCCGTCCGCACGTCCTGGTGATGACAGCGACGCCGATCCCGCGATCGGTCGCGATGACGGTCTTCGGTGACCTGGAGGTCTCCACCCTGAAGGAGATTCCGGCTGGGCGCTCAGGCGTCAACACCGTGGTCGTCGACGTCGTCGAGCACCCCGGTTGGGTCGACCGTGCCTGGCAGCGGATTATCGAGGAGGTCGCCCAGGGTCGGCAGGCCTTCGTGGTCTGTGCCCGGATTTCGGAACAGGACAAGTCCGAGGAGACGGCCGGTGGCGCAGATTCCGGGCCCCCGGCCGTCGCCGTGGTTGAGCTGTACGAGCAGCTGCGTGCCGGGCCGCTCAAGGATGTCCGGGTGGAGATGCTGCACGGTCAGCTGCCGGCCGAGGACAAGGAGGCCGTGATGGGTCGGTTTGCCGCCGGCGAGACGGACGTGCTGGTGGCGACCACGGTGATCGAGGTCGGTGTCGACGTGCCTAACGCTTCGGTGATGGTGATCCATGATGCGGAGCGATTCGGCATCTCCCAGCTCCATCAGCTGCGCGGCCGGATCGGCCGGGGCACGCACCCGGGCGTGTGCCTGCTGCTGAGCCGGGCCGAGCCGAGATCGCTGGCCAGGCAGCGACTCAAGGCGGTGGCCGAGACTCGGGACGGGTTCGTGTTGGCTAAGGTTGATCTAGAGCAGCGCAGGGAAGGCGATGTGGTCGGTGCCAGCCAGTCGGGAATCAGATCCGGCCTGCGGCTGGTCCGGGTACTGGACCATGCGGAGGTGATCGCCCAGGCCCGTGAGCTCGCCGGTCGGGCGGTAGCGGCAGATCCAGAGCTAACCACGCCGGGCCTGGCCGACGCGGTCAATCAAATGGAGCTGCTCGCGGCCGGCGACTGGCTGGAACGGAACTGAGCCTGGTGGCCGGGCGATTCCTGAACAGATCGAGCTCCTAGCCGCCGGCGACTGGTGGGAGCGGAACTAATTCCGGCGATCGAGCCGGCTCGTGGGCAGATCGAGTTGCTAGCCGCCGGCGACTGGCTGGAGCGGAACAGAGCTGGGCACCGGCTCGCGGCCCTTGGGCAATCCGAGCAGGAAGGACACCGACAGCACCAACAAGCCGCCGCCGACGAGCCAGGTGACGTGGAAGCTGGTCACCGCGACCAGGGCCGGGATCGCGAGGTTGGCCGCGCCGCCACCACCTTGCAGCAGCAGCGACTGGACCGACAGCACGGTGGCCCGTTCGGATGAGCCGGTCTCCTCGTGCAGGAGCTCGCCGACCAAGGGTGTGGTGAGACCGAATGCCGTGTAGACCAGCAGATAGGCACACGCTGGTGCCCACCAGCTGGGTAGGGCGAGTCCGGCCAGGCAGGCGCCGGCGAGCAGGGTGGCGAACATGATCCCGCGACCGACGCTGCGGGTGAGGCGAGCCAGCAGTGCGCCGAGCCGGGAGCCGACTGCGGCCCCGCCGAAGGCGAGCGTGACCAAAGTGGCGTACCCGGCCGCACCAATGCTGTCGCGGAACTTCAAGGGGGATAGCAGTTCCAAGGTCACCAGGGCGAACCCGTGCACGAGGGAGCGGGCCGCGAGTCGGCGCAGCACCGGGCTCCTGGTGATCAGGCGGGCACCGGCCAGCACCGTACGCGGCAGAGCCAGCGCCATCTCGCGGATCGGTAGCTCCTCGCTATCCCGCGCAGGATCGCGGACCCAGCGCAGCACGAACACGGTGCTGACCAGGGCCAGCAGGCCGGAGACCAGGTAGGGCGCAGACCAGGTCAGCAGCAGGGCCTGACCATGATCGGGAAGGGGCACAATGGCAATCAGGCCGCCGCCGATGAGGGATCCGAGGCCGAGGGCGACCTCACCGGACGCGCCCGCGCGAGCCAGGCCGGGCTTGAGATCGCAGCCGGGATCGTCGGCACGGGCGCGGTCGACGTACCAGGCCTCCAACGGCCCGGAGTCCAAAGCGCGGGCGAGACCGCCGATCATCAGGCCGACAGCGAGCAGCAGCGGCTGCTGGACAAAGGCGATCATGACCGCACTGCCGGCGAACACCAGTCCGGAGATCATCAGCACCACTCGGCGTCCGATCACATCGGACAGGCTGCCAGTGGGCAGCTCCAGCAGTGCGCAGGTCAGCGAGTAACAGAGCAGCACCAGCCCGACCGTCTGCAAGCTGACGCCTCGAGAAGTGAGCAACAACACCATGGCCGGAATGGTCAGCCCGGTCGGGAGCCAGCGCAGGAAGGTGAGAATGGCGAAGCGTTGTCGGACCCGCGAGGCCCCGCCTGTGCTCGAATCGGGTGCCGCCGCGGCTGCCGGTCGGGGATCGTTCACGGCTGCTCCCCCTCGGCAAGATAACCCTGCAGATGCATCTGCACCCGACGTGCGCCGGGGTCTTCCGCAGAGTCGGCGGCATCGATCAGGGCAGCGATCTCCTCACCGAGCCGCTGCAGCCGGGCGGGGGAGACGGTGAGGATGTAGTCACTTGCCGGCAGCGCGGTCAGCCAAAGCTCCGGCAAGTTGGACGTCTGGCGGCGACGAATGCCGCGGATCAGCTCTTCGAGCTGGACGCCGACGATGGTGTCCACCGCGGCTCGTTCCTCCTCGCTGCCGGCCAGCTCGAACCGGGTGTAGCGGTGACTGGCCCGCCAGACCTTCTCCCGCCGGGACTTCTGCTCTGGCTCGGGCTCGATGAATCCGTACCGTTGGAGCTGGCGGAGGTGATAGCTGGTCGAACCGCTGCTCTCGTTGAGGCGGCGGCCGAGCTCGGAGGCGGTGGCTGGCCCGTGAATTCTCAGGTGCCCGAGCAACCGCAGTCGCAGCGGGTGGGCAATGGCGCGCAGGCTCTCGGGGTCTCCGACATGGCGAATGCTCTCGGTCATATCCGTTACCATAGACTACAAAGGAACATTTGCAAAGAGGTCTTTGTGATACTCTAACTGCGAAAACTTGACAGCATTTCGGTAGGCTGCGCTCAGCCCGCCCAGGACACGCCCAACCTTCGTGCACTGGTGTCAAGTTTCCAGGGTTGCGTACCGCGGGGGGACCATCTGGAGGGAGCGGGATCAGCAGAATCATTGCCGGGTCCCGGCGCGGCCACCCGCTGATCATGCCCGCCACCTCCCACACCCGGCCCACCGCCGACCGGGTCCGGGAGGCGGTGTTCTCGGCCATCATCTCCTGGGCGGGTTCCGCAGCCGTGCCGAGCACGGAGTCGATGGCCGGGCTGGCCTTCGCGGACCTGTACGCCGGTTCGGGAGCGATGGGGCTGGAGGCTGCCAGCCGGGGAGCGGCTCCGGTGCTGCTGGTCGAGAGCGATCGTCGAACGGCGGGAGTGGCTGGTGCCAATTCCGCCAGGCTGGAACTACCGGCCCAGGTGATGGCCACCACGGTCGAGCACCTGGTGGCTGGCCGCCGGGACGAGCCCTTTGATGTCGTCTGGCTCGACCCGCCGTACGAGGTGGCCAGCTCCGTGATCGACGGCCTGCTGGTCGAGCTGGTGGCCAACCAGTGGGTGGCCATCGACGGCCTGATCGCGGTGGAGCGGGCCCGCCGCTCAGATCCGGTCAGCTGGCCGGACGGCTTCACCGGTGGCTGGACGCGTCGTTATGGGGAGACAATGGTCTGGTACGGCAAGCCGTGATCAGCTAAGTCGTCACAAAGTACCCACGATACGCCGCGTGGCGGGGACTTTTGTGACGGGTCAACGAAACAACGGAGCAGGACCCAACGACGGAACAAGAGAGGAGTAGCATGCGCCGCGCCGTCTGTCCAGGCTCGTTCGATCCCGTCACCCATGGCCACCTGGACATTATTGCCAGGACCGTCCACCTCTTCGACGAGGTGATCGTGGCCGTCGGGGATAACATGAGCAAGTCAGGGCTCTTCCAACCGGAGGAGCGGGTGGAGATGCTGTCCGAGGCATGTGCGCAATGGCCGGGCGTCACCGTGGTGCTGTTCGACGGGTTGCTGGTCGACTTTTGCGCCAAACAGGAGGTGGATGCGATCGTCAAGGGACTGCGGTTCTCCTCCGATTTCGATTATGAGCTGCAGATGGCCCAGATGAACCACCAGCTGAGCGGCATCGACACCATTTTCATGCCGACCGCCGCGGAGTGGGCCTATCTCTCCTCCACCCTGGTCCGAGAAGTGGCCATCCTGGGCGGAGAGGTCCGACAGTTCCTCCCGGTCGGCATCGCGGACCGGACCGCCGAGCGTCTGCAGCAGCGACGACAGGAGAATCAGAGCCAACAGGAAAATCAGGGCCGGCGGGGAGAATCAGAGCCAACAGGAAAATCAGGATCCCGGGAGGGTCAAGCCGAGACAGACCTGGATGTCGGCAAGTGACCACGGTGTGGCGGTTGGCGCGCTAGATTGCAGGAGGCCCGGCAGGCGACCTGCTAGCAGGAATGCGTACAGCTCTGGGGGGCCAGCCGTGGGGCGATAGGAACAAGTCATCAGGAGGCATGACAGACGATGGACACCGATCAGACGCCCGGTTCGGCTACCGGCCAGGATGGGGCGGCGGACAGTGGGGCAGACAGCGACTCCAGGGCGCAGGAATCGTCTCCGCCCTCGCCGGCGCCGCACGCCGCGCTGGACAAGTTAGCCCAATTGCGGGAACAGGTGACGCACGCACGGTCGGTGCCGTTGTCGGCTTCCTGTGTCGTCAATCGGGGCGAGATACTGGCGTTGGTCGATGCCGTTCGCGATGAGCTGCCCGGCGCGATCGAGCAGGCCAACCAGGTCGTCCAGGCCTCGGATGCGAAGGTGGCCGAGGGTCAGACCGAGGGTGGCCGGCTCATTGCCGAGGCGCGCGCCCGGGCGGCGGAACTGGCCAGCGAGACCGGCGTTGCCAAGGCCGCCGACGAGCACGCCGCCAGGGTGAAGCGTGAGGCCGAGGCGGAGGCTGAGGCGTTGCGGATTGAGACCGATGCCTTTATCGACTCCCGGATGGCCAGTTTCGAATCCGTGCTGCACAAGACCAGCAGCCAGGTGAAGACGGCCCGGTTCCGGTTGTCCGAGCGGAGCAAGCTGGATGCCGTCAGCGAAGCTCCCGAACTGCCCCCGCTGGAGTGATTCCCGGCAGAATACGGTCGGCTATTTTGAGGTTGGCGGACGAAACCGGTAGCCTTGACCGTCGGTTATGACGACGTCTGGTCGCCATGGTGAAGGGAACTGCGATGAGTTCGACACATCGCCCGCTGGACCCCCGATCGGGACTTGTTATCGATACCCACGATCTGGGTCGTCGCGCGGGCGCGATGAAGGAGAT
>JBBSQO010000139.1:0-6105 GCA_038244025.1 Propionibacteriales bacterium | reverse complement strand
GTACGCGGAGTTCATCGGCTCAACCGCGGCACAGCAGCGGTACTGGGCCAGGTCCTATCTCGGCTGGCGCCGGATCGGCGAGGCACGTCCCAATGCCGGCCATCACGCGCTGGTGGACGGCGAAGGCTCCGGGCTCGTCGGGGTGGTGACCCAAAATGTCGATGGTCTGCACGAGGCGGCCGGCAGTACCACGGTGATCGACCTGCATGGCCGGATCTCAGAGGTGATCTGCTTGGATTGTCGGCGGGTGGTTTGCCGACGGGAGGTGCAGGACCGGCTGGCCGCCCTGAACCCGGATGTACAGCATCGAGGTGATCTTGGCCAGGCTGAGCTGCGACCCGACGGTGATGCGGTGGTCGACAGCTGGACCGGCTTTGTCCTGACCAGCTGTGACTTCTGCGGGGGGACGCTGAAGCCGGATGTGGTCTTCTTCGGCGAATCGGTGCCCAAGGACCGGGTCGAGCGCAGCTATACGCTGGTGGATGCGGCCGACGTGCTGGTGGTGGCCGGCTCATCACTGACGGTGATGTCGGGACTCCGTTTCGTCCGGCACGCGGCCCGGAAGGGACAGCCGGTGGTGATCATCAACCGGGGGACAACCCGTGGCGATGAGCTGGCCACCATCAAGCTGGACCGGGGATGCTCAGAGACGCTGGTTGCCCTAATCCGGCGACTGAGCGCCCGGCGCCGTTCATCGTGGAATCCGGAGCCGGGTACACGCGGCTCTCGGTTCCACGATCCTGGCTCGAGGTGACGGACTCGATCACGCCGTGTCCCCGTGAGCTTGCTGCACCACCACACAACAGCGGCCCGGCCGTGGTTCCAGTATCGCCTGGGCATCATCACGTCCGCAGCCGGAGACGATTCCCTCGATCAGGTGCAGGTTCAGCCCGCAGACCAGCTCCTGGTGTTCTTGCGCGAGCCGGTGGAACGGGCAGTTGCGCAGCTCGATACAGCCATTCTCATCGGCCCGTGGCTGGTAGCCGCGGTTGCGCAGGGCAGTGATCAGGTCCCCGCCCGGTTCGCTGGCGGCTTGGCCGGCTTGGCTGGCTGCCTGGTGCACTGCGGCCCGGACGGTGCCGGTGCTGTCGTGGTCGACCGATTCGGCCAGTAGCCGGGCCAGCAGCTCATAGTCACGCGGCGGCACGCTGAGGCTCAGTTCTTGCTGGCTGCGGGCGTACAACTTCGCCGGCCGGCCAGCACCGGGTCCATCCCGGCCCGCTGGACGGGCATAGCTGATGCTGAGGAGCCCGGCGGCCGCCAGCTTGTCCAGATGGTAGGCGGCCAACGTACGACTGATCGTTACCGCTGCCGCAGCCTGATCGCGCGATACCGGCTCGTCATTGCCTTCCACATAGGCGTACAGACGGCGCCGTACCGGTTCATCCAAGGTGGCCAAGCCGGTCAGGTCGCGGTGCTCCTCGGTTTCGTTCGTCGTCACCAAACAAATGTAACACTAATGAGACTTGACAAAGTAGAAAGGGGATGGGATTCTAAAAGGAAGGAAGTTTATCGTTAGAGGAGCTTTCGATGACCGTAGCCAGCACCACCCTCACAACTGCATGCGACAACCAAGCCATGACAGCCGACCGGGTGGCTGCCATCACCCAGCTGCCCGCGCCTCCGGCGAGCAAAGGAAAGACGATGACCTCATCGAGAGCCATGCATGTAGTCCTTGAGCGTCAGCAAATGATCGACCTCGACGCCGCCGAACGCGCCGCAGCCACCTTCTTGGGTGCCCTCGGGGTGTCGATGGAGTCGGAGAGCCTGCTGGCTACACCGGGCAGGATGGCTCGCGCCTATGCCGAGCTGTTCACCCCACGGCCGTTCGACCTGACGACATTTCCCAATGATGAGGGGTACGACGCCCTGGTGCTGGCCCGCAATATCCCGCTTCGATCGGTCTGCGAACATCACCTGCTGCCGTTCACCGGCGTAGCGCACGTCGGCTACCTGCCCGGCGCCCGCATCCTCGGACTGTCGAAACTGGCCCGGATCGTGGAGTATTTCGCCTGCCGCCCGCAGGTCCAGGAACGCCTCACCAAGCAGGTCGCCGACTGGCTCAGCGAGCAGCTGCAACCGGCCGGAGTTGGGGTGGTGATCGAGGCCGAGCACACCTGCATGACCCTGCGCGGCGCCCAGGCCGTCGGCTCCAGCACCGTTACCTCAACGCTGCTCGGCACGTTACGCGAAGACGGTCGCTCCCGGCAGGAGTTCTTCGCCCTCGCCGGCGTCACCCATTAGCTAGCTACCCGAAGTCACCTCGCGCAGACGCCGACGCCATCGAAAGTGCGATCGAGAAACCGAGCGCTAATCCGCGGCCACATGGTGCCAAGCCGTTGAGGGGGTATGCCGCGATCTGGCGCGTTCGAGTCGGAAACTACCGCGTCTGCTATCAGGTCGATAGTGACCAGTTGCTCATTCTGGTCATCACCATCAGTACACGCGATGACGTCTATGAAGTTCTCCGGCGTCAGCTCAGTCAGTAGTACCGGCTATGCGGTCAGAAAAGATCGCCGAACATGTCGCCAATACCCTCGCCGATATCGCCGATGCCGTCCCCAACACCGCCGAGCAGGTCACCCACGCCGTCCCCGATGCCACCAAAGACATTCCCCATCCCGCCGAACAGGAAGCTGCCGATCAGCACACCGGACAGCATGTCGCTGCCCCGCCAGCTGTGGTAATATCCCTGCGCCCACGGCGCATACGCCTGGCCGCCCTCCCAGTAGGGAACGCGCTGAGCACCCACCTGCACGGTTCGGATATACGGGTCCGCGCCGGCCAGCACTCGCTCGGCATCTGCCGGGCAGGCTGGCACCTCGCGACGGGCGCCGCCGGCCGGTGCCCACTCCACATTGCGTGCGGATGGGCCATGGGCCGGGTTGAAGAAGCAGGGCGGCCGTTTCGCCGGTAGCCGATCGCCGGCGACCCTGGCCTTGACACAGGCAATCCCGTAGCGGCCATCCTCCAGGATCTCGGTGACATGGCGGATCTCGTCTGGCATGGTGACGGCATCCAGCGACATCTTGGCATCATCGTAGGCATCCAGCGCGCGCTGGTAGTCCTGCTGCATTGGCTCGTTCAGCGGCTGGCCGGCCACATCGGTATCCAGGCGCTGCAGCTCTTCGCCGAACTTGGTGACGTCCTCATCCGCGGCCCGCTTGGAGACACTGAGCTGGTTCTCCAGCTCGGCCCGTTCGACGTTTTCCTTCCGCTTGGTGGTGTTGCGCGAGTGCAGCCAGAAACCACCACCGACAGCGATCACCAGAATCAGCAGAAGCCAACCATCCATGCCGACCAGTCTGCCCCGACGTCGAGCGGGGTAACGAGTTGACCGTCGACTTCTTACGTCTTTCTAAGCCTCCGCTACAACATCCGGATCGACGATCTCGCACAGTTGCAGACCGCTGGTGACGGTCGCTCCGACCTCGGCCGTGAGGCCGCTGATGATCCCGTCCCGGTGGGCGACCAGCGGCTGTTCCATCTTCATCGCCTCCAACACCACGACCAGGTCGCCGGCCTTGACCCGGTCGCCATCCACGACGGCCACCTTGACGATGGTGCCCTGCATCGGACAGGTGAGCGCATTGCCACTAGCGGCCTTGGCGCCGGCAGCACTGTTGCGCCGCGCCGGGCGCCGGGTCAACGCGTTGCCCTGAGCGGCATCGCCGGCCGTGCCTGAACCGCCCAGTCCGGCCGGGATGACGACCTGGACCCGCTTGCCATTCACCTCGACAATGATGGTGTTGCTCTCCGGGGCTTCCGGCGTTGCTGCCGTGTCGCCATCGTACGGCGGGATCACGCCGGTGAACTCGGTCTCGATCCAGCGGGTGTGCACACCGAAGTGCCCATCGGCTGCCGTGAAGGCCGGATCATCGAGAACCGCTCGGTGGAAGGGGATCACGGTCGGCATCCCCGCCACCACCAGCTCGGCCAGGGCCCGCCGGGACCGGGCCAGCGCCTGGTCGCGGTCCGCTCCGGACACGATCACCTTGGCTACCAGCGAGTCGAAGCTGCCGGGTACCGTCATGCCGGTCAGGTAGCCCTCGTCCACGCGGACACCCGGACCGCCGGGGGCATGCCAGTTGGACAGGGTGCCAGGGGCCGGCATGAAGTTGCGCCCGGCATCCTCGGCGTTGATCCGGAACTCGATCGAATGCCCCCGGACCTGTGGATCACCATAACCGAGCTCTTCGCCATCGGCGATCCGGAACATCTCTCGGACCAGGTCAAGGCCGGTGACCTCCTCCGACACGGGGTGCTCAACCTGAAGACGGGTATTGACCTCGAGGAAGGAGATGGTTCCGTCCTGGCCCACCAGGAACTCACAGGACCCAGCACCCACATAGCCGGCCTCGGACAGGATGGCCTTGGAGGAGGTGTAGAGCCGGTCCAGCTGCGCCGCGGTGAGATAGGGCGCCGGCGCCTCCTCCACCAACTTCTGGTGCCGGCGCTGCAAGGAGCAGTCCCGGCTGGAGACCACCACCACGTTGCCGTGGCTGTCGGCCAGGCACTGGGTTTCCACATGCCGGGGCCGGTCCAGATAGCGCTCGACGAAACACTCGCCACGGCCGAAAGCGCTCACTGCCTCGCGGGTGGCGGAGTCGACACGCGCCCGAATCTCGGCCATCTCCCGGCCCCCCGCGCGCCCGCGGCCGCCGCCGCCGAAGGCCGCCTTGATCGCGATCGGCAGCCCATGCTGCTCGGCAAAGGCCGTCACCTCGGCCGCGTCGGCCACCGGGTCAGCAGTCCCCGGCACCAGCGGTGCACCGACACTTTGAGCGATGTGACGGGCCTGCACCTTGTCGCCGAGGGACTCGATCGCTGCCGGCGGTGGACCGATCCAGGTCAGTCCGGCATCCAGCACTGACTGCGCGAAGCCGGCATTCTCGGCCAGGAAGCCGTATCCCGGGTGCACCGCATCAGCGCCACTGCGGCTGGCCACCTCCAGGATCTTCGCCACGTCGAGGTAGGTTTCGGCCGGGGTGTGGCCGCCCAGCGCGTAGGCCTCGTCGGCGAGCCGGACGAACAGGGAGTCAGCATCGGGCTCGGCATAGATGGCCACGCTGCCCAGCCCTGCATCGGCGGCCGCGCGGATGACCCGGACGGCGATCTCGCCGCGATTCGCCACGAGCACCTTGCTGATTCCCACGGGTTCCTCCTCGCTGTGACTTTATGTCTTTTGGGGACGTTATGTCTTTGGGGACTTTGTGCCTTTGGAGTCTAGGGCTATTCCCAGACCAACGAGGTAGCCACCCAAGCGGAGGGTGGCCATGGTCGGGGCTCGGCCGACTAGCCTGGCCGGATGGAGCAACCCGTTCCCGAAGAGAAGGCCATTCCCGAAGAGAAGGCCATTCCGGAAGAGAAGGCCATCCCGGACGAGAACGACTGGAGCTGGACGGTATGGCGCAGCTGCCCGGAGTGTGGGCTGGCCGCCGGTGACGTCTGCGTGGATGAGATTGCGGATCGGTACCCTGCCGCCCGCATTCGCTCCCTGGAAGATTCCCAGCTGGAGCGGCGCGGCCGGCGCTCCGACGGCGCCGAGTTCACCATCACCACATTCCTGCAGTACCTGCTGCACGATATGAGCCATCACCTCTGGGACGTCACCGGGCAGCAGGATCCGCTCACCTGAGCCTGCTACTGAAATTTGATGCCGGCAAGTTTTATCTACGATCCGCTATAGGCGGGCCAGATGGAGATGGTCCACTCGGTCATTCAGTGCGCTCTCGCCGAGTGGAGTTGAAGCGCGCGCTGCTGAGAACAGGCTCACCAACCTGCGCGTCTTTGGGAGCGTGGCCCGCGTTGAACTGAGCCGTCTCCTGGTTGCCCGGATCGACCTTGTTCCAGCGGACGGGCTGAAAGACTCGGTTCGTGACGATGTCTTACGAGATGTGGCTGCGCTGTGAGCCGGCGGGAGCGCCATCGGCTGGAGGACATTGCTGCGGCGATCAGAGCAGCAGGAGCCATCTGGAGCGCAGAGACCCGTCGACAACGACCTAGCTAGAGGTACTTGAGTCAGCCGTTGGTCGTCTGCTCATCGGCACCGATCGCGGCTAGCACTGTCGACGGCCGGCTTCAGTTGTCGCTGGGGCGGGCGCG
>JBBSQO010000138.1:0-6107 GCA_038244025.1 Propionibacteriales bacterium | reverse complement strand
GCGGGATCATCAGTTGAAGCAACCGAGAAGCCGTCAACACGGCGCAAGGGAGGCCAGCTGCGTTAGTGACGAGCAACCCCGTCCGTTGGTTATCGGCCAGCAACCTGGCGGCGGTCAGCGCATCGGTTTCCAGGCTGATCGAGGGAAAACTGGAGGCCAGTGCACGTGCGCGCATGAATTATTCCTTCCCTGGCTGATGGGATACCCCGCCGTGGATGCTGTGCCGATGAATCCCATGGGTGAATTGTTGTCATGCTGGCAGCCGGGAACTGCGTCGCCGGAGCAGAATTGCCCCGCCGAGGGCGGCCAGCACAGACGCGACCAGCACGGCCGTCTTGGCGAGATCTATCTGCTCGGCATTGCCTGCGAACGCCAGTTCGGAAATCAGCAAGGCAACGGTGAAGCCGACTCCGGCTAGGACCGAAACGGCGAAGACCTGGCGCCAGCTCAGGTCCGGCGCCAGCTCGGCCCTGGTGAACCGGGCGGTGAGAAAGGCGCCACCGAAGATGCCTACCGCCTTGCCCACAATCAGGCCAGCGACGACTCCCAGCGCCATGGGATGGTGAATGAGTGCCGTCAGGCTAGCCGGAGTGAGCAGCACCCCGGCCGAGAACAGGGCGAACACGGGTACGGCAAAACCGGCTGACAGTGGCCGCCACAGATGCTCCCAACGGTCAGTCGGTGCGTCCCTCAGGGTGTCCGATGATTGGGTGGCAAGCCCCAGAGCTACGCCAGCGATCGTCGGGTGTACACCACTCTGCAATGTCAGCCACCAGCACAGCAATCCTAGCGGCAGGTACAGATACCAGCCATGAAAGCGGCGCCGTTGCAGAAGCCACCACAGGGCAACGCAGAGGACTGCCCCCAACAGCCACAAGATGTTGAGATCGGAGGCGAAGATGGTAGCAATGATGATGATCGCCCCAAGGTCATCGACAATAGCGAGAGTCAGCAAGAACGCGCGCAGACTGGCCGGAAGCTTGGAGCCCACTAGGGACAGAACGGCCAAGGCGAAAGCGATATCGGTCGCCATCGGGATAGCCCAGCCTTGAGGCTGCCCATCGGTGGTGGAAAGATTGATCACCAGGTAGATTCCCGCTGGAAAAATCATCCCGCAGGCCGCAGCAATGATGGGGACCAGCGCCTCTACCGGGCGGGACAGCGAGCCCACGGTGAGCTCGCGCTTGAGCTCAAGGCCGGCCACGAAAAAGAAGATGGTCAACACACCGTCTGCTGTCCAGTGCTGCAGGTCCAAGGGCCCGAGTCGCAGGTGCAGGACAGAGGCATAAGAGGAGAAGTCAAGGTTGGCCCAGCCGAGTGCCAGCACCGTGGCCAGCAGCATCAAGGAGCCACCCACGGTCTCCTGCCGCAGGAAGTCTGAGACGGCAATCTCGTCTCGTTGACTTGAGGCGCCGAACAGCACAACCTTTTTGCGCAGCTGGACCATCAGGACCTCCGGGGTTGGCAGCAGAACTGCCGACCAGACTTCCCGGCGCACCAACGGCAACCCTATCTGACCCGCGTACCCGACCCAAGAATCAGCCGACCCGTCACAAAAGTGCCGCTACCGCGGCGTGTCACGGCGACTTCTCTCACGGGTCGGCTGGGTGTGAGGTCACGATCTGGAGAATCTTTGGCCCTGCCCCTCGCGCTCGACGGGCAGGGCGGAATAGATTCGGTCAACCGCATCCGGCAGGCTGGCCTCCCGCGGCCGGGCACCAACGGAGAGCGATGGGCATCATCAGCAGGACAGTACGGTGGCCTGCTGCTGTCCTGTCGGCCCTGATCCTTGGCCTGGCGGTCACCGGTGTGGCGCCGCTGAGCCCGGCCACGCCGGTGCAGGCAACTAGCCAGTCGGCAGATCCGATCAAGGTGATGGTTGTCGGGGACTCGATCAGCCAGGGCAAGGCAGGGGACTGGACCTGGCGATACCGCTTCGTCGCCCGGATGACCGCCGGGGGCCAGAGCGTCGCCATGGTGGGTCCCCGGACCTGGCTGTACAACCGCCAGACCGGGCGGCAAGGCGACCAGCACTACGTGGACCGCGGCTTTGACCGCGACCACGATGCCCTCTGGGGCCAGCCGCTGTTCGTCGCCGAGCGGACGATCCGGCCCGATGTCGCCAAGGCCCATCCGGATGTGCTGCTGGTGCTGCTGGGGATCAACGACTTGTTGATGTTCGATCGCACCCCGGCTGCAATTGAGTCGTCGCTGCGGGCCTTTGTCGCTGACGCTCGGGTCGCGAACCCTCACATCGAGTTGGTGCTGGGCACCCTCCTGCCGACCCAGCGGGCCCGGGTCGATCCGTCCTTTGCCGCCTGTGTCACCGACTACAACCGCCGGCTCCGTGCCGTGGCCGCCGAGCTGGACCGTACCGGATCGGCCATCCGGGTGGCCGAGACCGGTGCGAAAATCGTACCGATGACCGACCTGTATGACGGTCTGCACCCGAACGCGCGTGGCGAGGTAAAGATCGCCACGGCGTTTGTCACGGGAATGGCCGATCTGGGCTCACCCCGGCCAATCCACCACCGCGACGCTGACCGACCGATTTCGTCACTGATCCCCTGATCGGCGAGACTGTGCGGGGGCGCCGGAAGGTCCGCCTTGCCATTTCTTCGGTCACTACAGCGGGGTTGAACATGCATAAGTTGGCCATCGTGAGCCTGCGAAACCGGGCGCTGATCGCCTTGGTCACGGTTTTCGTGATGATCTTCGGTGTGATCACTACCGGCCAGCTGAAGCAGGAGCTGATCCCGTCGATCAGCATCCCGACCGCTGTGGTGGTGACCACCTACCCGGGCGCCTCGCCGCAGGTTGTCGAGGAACGGGTCACCATCCCGGTGGAACAGGCCGTCCGCGGCCTCTCGGGTCTGGACTCGATGTCATCACAGTCGCGAACCGGGACCTCGACGGTGACCGTCAACATGCAGTACGGCAGCCAGATGTCGACCGTGCAGCAGGATTTGCAGGCGGCGATCAGCAGGATCAAGGGCGCGCTACCCGATGATGCTGACTCTTCTGTGATCACCGGCAGCCTCGACGACTTCCCGGTCGTTCAGCTCAGCGTCACCGGTGACTCCTCGCCGAGTGAGCTGGCCGATCACCTGTCCACGCTGGTGGTCCCGGCGCTGGAGAAGCTGGACGGGGTCCGGTCGGTCACCGTCTCTGGTGCGCCGGACCGCCGGGTGCTGATCGATCTTGACCTGAAGAAGCTGGCTGCCGCCGGGCTGGGTCCCGGCGATATCAGCCAGGCTCTGCAGGCTAGCGGCATGGTCGTCTCGGCCGGGACGGTGAGCGACGGCAACCGCAGCCTGGCCGTGACGGTCGGCAAGCGGCTGACCTCAGCCAAGGACGTGGCCGCCATCCCGCTGAGTACCAAGACCGGCAAGAAGTCCACCATCGGGGACGTCGCAACAGTCAGGGTCGAGAATGCACCGGCCACCTCCATTGCCCGTACCAATGGCAAGGACAGCCTGGCGCTGGCGATCACCAAGACGCCGGACGGCAATACCGTCGATGTCAGTAACGCCGTCAACGCAGCACTGCCGGACCTGGCCAAGAAGCTCGGCCAGGATGCCACCTTCACCACGGTGTTCGACCAGGCGCCCTTCATCACCCAGTCGATCCGGGACTTGGTCACCGAGGGTGGTCTCGGGCTGGCCATGGCCGTGCTGGTGATTCTGGTCTTTCTGCTGTCCATCCGGTCAACGCTGGTGACGGCCATCTCGATCCCGGTATCGGTGTTGATCACCATGATCGGGCTGAGGGTCAGTGACTACTCGCTCAACATCCTCACCCTAGGTGCGCTGACCATTGCCATCGGCCGGGTGGTGGACGACTCGATAGTGGTGATCGAGAACATCAAACGACATCTTTCCTACGGGGAAGAGAAACTGACGGCCATCATCACCGCGGTACGGGAGGTGGCCTCGGCGATCACCGCGGCAACCATCACCACGGTGGCGGTGTTCTTGCCGATCGGCCTGGTCGGCGGTCAGGTGGGAGAGCTGTTCCGGCCGTTCGCCGTCACCGTCGGCCTGGCCCTGCTGGCGTCCTTGCTGGTGTCGCTGACCATCGTGCCGGTGCTCGCCTACTGGTTCCTCATCCGCCCCAAGGGAGCCGTCGACCCAGACGCGGTCCGGGTCGAGGCGGAGGCGAAGGAGCACCGGAGCTGGCTGCAGCGCGGCTACCTGCCGGTGCTGAGTATGGCCATCCGTCGGCCGGTGGTCACCATCGTGGTTGCCGTCCTGGTGCTAGGCGGTACGGTCGCCATGACGCCGTACCTCAAGACCAGCTTCCTGGGCAACAGTGGGCAGAACACGCTATCGGTGCAGCAGAAGTTCGCTCCATCGCTGAGCCTGAGAACTCAAGAGCAGGAGGCCATCAAGGTCGAGGGGGCGCTCCGTGGAGTGGGTGGGGTGACCACGGTCCAGACCACCGTTGGCAGCAGCGGTGGAGCCGAGGCCGCCTTCACCGGCGCTGGCGGCGACTCGGCCAGCTTTTCCGTCACCACCGACGAAGGCGCCGATCAGCAGCGGGTCGAGTCCGATCTGCGTGCAGCCGTGGGCGAGCTCACCGATGTCGGTGAGCTGACCGTGACCGCCGGCCAGTCCGGTTTCGGCGGCGGCGCGGTCGAGGTGATCATCACTGCCCCCGACCTGGGTCGGCTGACCCAAGCAGGAGACGTCGTGCTGAAGGCGATGCGCCGGATTGATGGCGTCTCCGATGTCAGCTCGTCGCTGGCCGCGAAGCAGCCGCTGGTGCAGATCACGGTGAACCAGGCCAAGGCCACCGCCGCCGGTCTGACCGACTCAACCAGTGCCGAGCAGCTGAAGGGAACCCTCGCACCGGCCAAGGTTGGGTCGATCGAGGTCGGCGGGGACACCGAGGATATCGTGCTGAGTGCCGGCGACGTTCCGCTCGGGCTGGACGAGCTGCGTGACGTGCAACTCAACGGCCGGACCGGGCCGGCCAAGCTGAAGGATGTGGCGCAGGTACAGGAGATCAAGGTGGCGACCTCGGTCGGGCGGACGGACGCCCAGCGCAGCGTCACCATCTCACTGACGCCCAAGGGTGACAACCTGGGTGCGGTCAACACGGCCGTGACCAACGCGCTCGGCACTGTTTCGCTGCCGGACGGCGTCGATGCCAAGCTGGGCGGCGTCAGCACCGATCAGACGAATGCCTTCGGCCAGCTCGGTCTGGCGCTGCTGGTGGCGATCGCCATCGTCTATGTCGTCATGGTGGCCACCTTCAAGAGCCTGATCCAGCCGTTGATCCTGCTGATCTCGGTGCCGTTCGCCGCTGTCGGGGCGCTGGTCGCGTTGCTGGTCACCGGTACGCCGCTGGGCGTGCCTTCCTTGATCGGCTTGCTGATGCTGGTCGGGATCGTGGTGACCAACGCGATCGTGCTGATCGACCTGGTCAACCACTATCGAACCCAGGGCCAGTCCATCTCCGATGCGCTGATCAATGGCGCCCGGCAGCGGTTGCGGCCGATCCTGATGACGGCGGTCGCCACCGTGATGGCGCTGACCCCGATGGCGATCGGGGTCACCGGCGGCGGGGTGTTCATCTCCCAGCCGCTGGCCATCGTGGTGATCGGTGGGTTGATCTCATCCACACTGCTGACCCTAGTGCTGGTGCCGGTGCTGTATGAGCTGATTGAGCAGCGCAAGGAGCGGGGAGCCGAGCGTCGCCGCGCCCGGCAGGCCTTCCCCAGGCACGCAGCCTAGCGGGTGGAGGTCGGTTACCGCCGCGCGAGTGCCGTTGGGCTCTCTGGTTCGCAACTGCTCCGCGCACCGGATCGGGCGCAGGCGGCGCCAGGCGTGTCCATCGACCCGCAGATAAGGACCCGCTGAACCTGCTGAAGCGAATGCTGTCCTACGACACGCAGAATTTTGGTAATGGCGGGCCGCAATCGTGAAGTTGTCTCGCGGCGTCGCCGAACTCGGGAGCTGGCTCGCGCCCGCCCACCTGACCATGGTTACTCGTGGATACTTCCGCGCCCTCGCCAACGCGACCGCAGACCGGCGATTCGGCCACGCCATCGAGCTGATGCTCCGCGCCCGGTCCCAGCAGTCCCTCGAGCGTGCCGCGCGCGT
>JBBSQO010000137.1:0-6156 GCA_038244025.1 Propionibacteriales bacterium | reverse complement strand
TGATGCATGTCCCGCTTGACGTCACCCGTGAAGGGCAGGTCGACCCGCACTTGGCCGGGTGGTTGGCGTTCGCCGACCAGAAGCTCGACGAGGTAGTCACCTTGGCCCGCGGCCTCAGCCACGGCCCCGAGGTCATCGCCGACGAGCTGAAGATCAACCGGGCACGGTTGGAGACCCGCTCGAAGTCGGTCCGAGTGGTTGACCAGCGGGTCCGGACCCAGATGGCTGCCGTGACCCGCGCCGACCTCACCCGCCGCACCCCCTCTGCCGGGCGTGTCCAAGGCCAGCGGGATCGGCTGAAGCTCCCGGCACTGCCGACCACGACGATTGGCTCGTTCCCTCAGACCTCAGAGCTGCGACGGGCCCGAGCCGACGTCCGCACCGGCCGGATCGATGAGGCGGCCTACCACGACGCGATCCAGACCGAGATCGATCGCGTGATTACGCTCCAGGAGGACATCGGCCTGGACCTACTGGTGCACGGTGAGCCGGAACGCAACGACATGGTGCAGTACTTCGCCGACCAGCTGAGCGGTGTGATCAGCACCGAGCACGGCTGGGTCCAGTCCTACGGCAGCCGCTACGTCCGGCCCCCGATTATCGTCGGCGACATCTCCCGACGCGCCCCGATCACGGTGGAGTGGTCCCGCTATGCCCAGAGCAGGACACAGCGGCCGGTCAAGGGCATGCTGACCGGCCCGGTCACCATGCTGGCTTGGTCGTTTGTCCGTGACGACCAGCCGCTCGCCGACACTGCCCTCCAGATGGCGCTGGCGCTGCGGCAGGAGGTCCTCGACCTGGAGCGGGCCGGGATTGCCGCCATCCAGGTCGACGAACCAGCACTGCGCGAAACACTGCCGCTCCGACAGGCCGACCGACCCGACTACCTGGCGTGGGCAGTCGATGCGTTCCGGCTGACCACCGCCGGCGTCCGCGACGACACCCAGATCCATACCCACATGTGCTACGCCGAGTTCGGCGACATCACCGACGCCATCATCGCCATGGACGCCGACGTGATCAGCCTGGAAGCAGCCCGGTCCAAGATGGAGATCGTCGCCGAGCTCGCCGACATCGACTACCCCCGCCAAGTCGGGCCCGGTGTGTGGGACATCCACTCGCCCCGAGTCCCATCATCGGTCGAAATCCAGGCCGGTCTGCGGCTCGCCACCGCCCATCTTCCCGCCGACCGGATCTGGGTGAACCCCGACTGCGGCCTGAAGACCCGCCGGTACACCGAAGTCGAACCAGCCCTACGGAACCTGGTCGACGCTGCCCGCACCGTCAGAGCAGCACCGGCCGAGTGACTGAACCGGGTCCCCCCTCGCTCCGCATCCTCTTGTCGGTGGAAGGCCCACCTTTCTGCTCCCTCAACGCACTCGGCTTGTCGCCAACGTCCTTCCCCGCAACATCAGCTGGTGACGGTGAGGATGATCAGGGCGATGTTCAGTACGATGATCACCGTGCGGTGACGATCACGGCGGTGCATCTGATGACGCGTCCGTTAGCGAATCTCCCCATCAGGGTTTTGTTGCCGGTGAAGGCGACGAGCGGGATGAGGGCGAACGGGATGCCGATGCTGAGCAGCACCTGGCTGAGGACGAGGGCACGGGTCGGATCAAAGCCGATGCCCAGCACGATCAGCGCCGGGATCAAGGTGATCACCCGCCGGGCGAGCAGCGGCACCCACAGGTGCTAGGAGAAACCCGGATGCCGGGCAGCAGAACGGTCAGGCAGCATGGGTGCCATGACAGCCCTCCTCTCGCACACCACCATCGACTGCACCAACGCATACCAGCTCTCGGAATGGTGGAAGAAGCTGCTCGGCTACGTCGACCTGCCCGACGACCCCAACAACCCCGGCGACGAGGAGTGCCCCATCCTGCACCCGGAGAACGGTCAGCAGCTGCTGTTCATCGAGGTCCCCGGCTTCGATGTCGCCACGCCTAAGCGGATCCACTTCGATCTGCGGCCCACCGAGGCAACCCGTGACGAGGAGCTGCGCACTCTGCTCGAGCTGGGCGCCACCCAAGTGGCCGACCATCGCGGCATCCACGGACCCGGCACCGGCTGGGTGGTGCTGGCCGATCCTGAGGGCAACCAGTTTTGCATCCTGCGCGCCGAGCACGAGTACGCAGACGAGAGCCAGGACTAGCTAGGGTGAGCGGGTGCGGGTAGAGGAGATCACAGCGGTGGCGCAGGACTACGTGAGGTGATCTGGACGGCGACCGAATGGGGCGGGCCGCCGATCGCCACCAAGGCACTGGCGGACCGGTTCGGGACCACGCAGGCCAACGTCTCCGAGACCGTCAAGCGGCTCGCGGCCCAGGATCTGGTGACGTACCAGCCCTACAAGCCGGTCGTCCTCACCTCCCGAGGAACCGAGCTGGCACTGGCGATGGTGCGCCGGCACCGGCTGGTCGAGACGTTCCTGGTCAACATCCTCGGTTACGGCTGGAACGAGGTCCACGACGAAGCCGAACGGCTCGAGCACGCCGTCTCCGACGCGATGATCGATCGGATCGATCGGCTACTGGGCAATCCAGCGGCCGACCCGCACGGAGACCCTATTCCGCGGCCCGACGGCACCCTGCCCAAGCCGGCCGACACGATCCGCCTGGAGGACGCCGGCGCGGGAAGCTTCACCGTGGTCCGCATCTCCGATTCCGATCCCGAGGTGCTCGACCGGCTCGGCGTCCACACCATCGTGCCCGGCACAACGATCCTGGTCGAACCCGACGCGGCTACGATCGACGCCATGATGGCGACCGGGACGGACGGCAACCGGCTGAGCGAAGCAGATGTCGCCGCAATCCGGGTCCGGCCCGCGGAGTTGGCCAACTGAGTACGCCCTTCGAGGGGACCGCTTGACCACGAGAGCTAGGTTCTCATTGCCATGCTGAGTGATATCTCCGCCCCTGTTTCTCGTTCGACTCAACATGGTCAGGGCTGTAGGGAAGTAGCAAGGTCATGGGCCGTTGACGCATTGAGATCAGCTAGGTCGAGGACTGACCAAGTCGCCCGGCCAGGTACGGGGCGGTCTTGCTGTCCGGACTCGTCGCCACGTCAGCGGGTGGTCCGGCTGCCATGATTTGGCCACCCGCATCGCCACCGGCGGGACCAAGGTCAATCACCCAGTCTGCGGCGGCCACCACGTCCATGTCGTGCTCGACCACGACCACGGTATTGCCGGCGTCGACCAGCCGGTTGAGCTGTTGCACCAGCAACCGCACATCGGCCGGGTGCAGGCCGGTGGTCGGTTCGTCCAGCAGGTAAAGCGTGTGGCCACGGCGAGCCCGTTGCAGCTCGGTGGAGAGCTTGATTCGTTGCGCCTCTCCGCCGGACAGCTCCGGCGCTGGTTGTCCCAACCGCAGATAGCCGAGCCCGACATCACGCAACGTAAAAAGACTCCGTGCCGCAGCAGTGATGTCAGCCAGGAAATCGGCCGCTGCGTCGACCGTCAGGTCCAGCACCTCGGCGACGTTCTTGCCCCGGTAGGTCACCTGCAGGGTATCCGGGTTGTACCTGGAGCCATGGCAGGTGGGACAGGGACCGTAGCTGCCGGGCAGGAAGAGCAGCTCGACCGCCACGAAGCCCTCACCCTGACAGGTCTCGCACCGGCCGCCGGCCAAGTTGAAGGAGAACCTGCCCGCACCGTACCTGCGGGTGCGTGCCTGCTCGGTGGCCGCGAAGGCTTTGCGGACGGCGTCGAACAGCCCGGTGTAGGTGGCCAGGTTGGATCGCGGCGTCCGGCCGATCGGCTTCTGGTCCACGGTCACCAACCGGTCCACCAGCTCGGTGCCGTCGATCTGGCGCACGATGGTGCGATCGGTGGAGATCAGATCCAGATCTGCGAGGTCGGCTGCGACGTCCTCGGCTGCCGGATCGGTACGGCCGGGCTGGTCGGCGCCGGGGTGCACCTGGTGCCCGACGGCATCGGCGAGAACCTGGCTGACCAGGGTTGACTTGCCGGATCCGGACACCCCGGTGACGGCCGTCAACAGCCCCAGCGGGATGTCGGCGTCCAGCCCGCGAAGGTTGTGCCGGCTGATTCCCTGCAGCCGCAGCCAATTCTCCGGTTGCCGAAGCTGCCGGCCGGGCTCGATCTCAGCGGCACCTGTAAACAGGAAGCGGCGGCTCTCGGAGTTCGTCACGTCGGCAAGTCCGGCCACCGGCCCGCTGTAGAGCACCTCGCCTCCATGATCACCTGCTTGTGGGCCGATCTCCACCAGCCAGTCGGCATGGCGGACCACGTCCATGTTGTGCTCGACCACGAAGACCGAGTTACCGGAGGACTTCAGCTGCTCCAGCACGGTCAGCAACGGTTCGGCATCGGCAGGGTGCAGCCCGGCCGATGGCTCGTCCAGCACGTAGATGACGCCGAACAGCCCGGACCGCAGCTGGGTGGCAATGCGGAGCCGCTGCATCTCACCGGGGGAGAGGGTCGGGGTGGTCCGGCCCAGGCTCAGATATCCCAGACCCAGGCCGAGCAGCACCTCGATCCGGTGCAGCAAATCGGTGCCGATGGTGACGGCGACCTCGCTGGCCTCGCCGGATGAGTGGTAGCCGCCGACGACCGGTTGACCATCCGGGGGTGTGTTGTCTTCGTGGCCGGCGGCGGCGATGCTGGCCCGCAGCACCTCGGCCAGATCTGTCATCGGCAGCGCATTGAGCTCGGCAATCGTATCGCCGGCGAAGGTAACGGCCAGTGCCTCGGCGACCAGGCCGCTGCCACCGCACAACGGGCAGCGGTCGGTCTGCATGAAGCTCAGGGCCCGCTCTCGCAGCTTCGGGCTCTTGGAGTCCGCCAGGGTATGCATCAGAAGGCTCTTGGCGCCCCGGTACTGCCCCTGGTAGGGGCGCTGGATCCGGCCGGGATCGCGCTTCGGATGAACGGTGACTTTCGGTTGCTCGTTGGTGAAGAGGATCCAGTCGCGCTCGGCCTGCGGCAGCCCGCGCCAGGGCGCGTCGATGTCGTACCCGAGGCTGTCCAGGATGTCGCGCAGGTTTTTGCCCTGCCAGGCACCCGGCCAGGCCGCGACGGCGCCCTCGCGGATGCTCAACGACGGGTCCGGGACCAGCAACTCCTCGGTGACCGTATGTGCGACGCCGATGCCGTGGCACTGCGGGCAGGCACCGGCGACCGTGTTGGGAGAGAAGGAGTCCGAGTCCAGTCGGCCAGCCGCGCCCGGCGGGTAGGTTCCGGCTCGGGAGAACAGCATCCGCAGCGAGTTGGACAGCGTGGTGAGCGTTCCCACCGTGGAACGCGAGCTGGGCGTGCCCCGCCGCTGCTGCAGCGCCACCGCCGGTGGCAGGCCGGTGATCTGGTCCACCTTCGGGGTCGGGCCCTGCTGGATCAGCCGGCGCGCGTACGGCGCCACGGACTCGAGGTAGCGTCGCTGAGCCTCGGCGAAGATGGTCCCGAACGCCAGCGACGACTTCCCAGAACCGGAGACCCCGGTGAAGGCCACGATGGCGTCCCGCGGCACATCCACGTCGACGTTGCGCAGGTTGTTCTCCCGGGCCCCGCGGACCGACACGAAGCCATCGATGGCGGCCTGCGGACTCGTGGTGGATGGCCCTCTCGGCGCCTGCTTGTGCACCCAGCGACTTTAGCCTGCTGACCGCATCACTCCCTGCAGGCCGCCGTCGTCCTTGCAGACTCTCGAGGGTCTGCACACTGCGACGTAGGTCTGCAGACTCCGACCCCCGAGACTTCGACCCACAAGGTTCGGCGCCTGCCGTCCTTTGAACTGTCAGGCCAAGGTGGTAGAACAGCCCGATGGCTTTGGAACGCGAGATTCAGGAGCTCGTGGGGCCAGTCGCCTTCATGCGAGGGATGGAGTACCGGCGCAAGGGACGCGTCCTTGACCATCGCTGGTTCGGCGCCGATCGGCACCTCTTCGGTACGGTCACCGGCAGCCGGGAGCAGCCGTACAGCGTAAATGTCATTTTTGACCAGGCCAGGGAGCCAGTTGCTGGCGCCTGCAGCTGTCCTGTCCACGCGAACTGCAAACACGTCGCGGCACTCCTGCTGTCCGTTTTCTCTCGGAATGGCTCCCAGCCATCGGCTGTGTCGAGGGTCGCCCCGTGGCAGCAGGCATTGGCTGGTCTGGTCGAAGAGGGCCAACCGGCGGCAGACGAGATCGGCCTGGG
>JBBSQO010000136.1:0-6160 GCA_038244025.1 Propionibacteriales bacterium | reverse complement strand
CTCATCACCGTTGCGGCGGCCGTGCTGCTGCTGGCCGCCTGCGGGCAGTCCGGCGGCAGCCCAGGAGGGTCCAGCAGCTCCGGAGAGCAGGCCGTCAAGGGTGGCACCTTAAACATGCTTGGTGCGGGCGATGTCGACTACATGGACCCCAATATCAGCTACTACACGATCGGTTATCTCAACCTGCGGATGTGGAGCCGCCAGTTGTTCACTTACCCGGCGGTGCAGGATCAGACGACCACACCGGTGCCGGACATTGCCACCCAGCTGCCGAGCAGCTCCAATGGTGGCATCAGCGCGGACGGGAAAACGTACACCATCACGATGCGCAGCGGGGTCAAGTGGAACACATCCCCGGCGCGCGCGGTCACGGCCGCCGATGTGGTCCGCGGGGTCAAGCGGACCTGCAACCCGGCCCAGCCGTTCGGTGGCATCCCCGATTTCGCCAGCTTGATCGACGGCTACCAGCACTTTTGCGACGGCTTCGCCAAGGTGCAGCCCAAGGCGCCGGCCATCGCCGACTACATCAAGAAGAACAACCTGCCGGGCGTGGTGGCCAAGGATGACCACACCGTTGTCTTCAAGCTGACCCGGCCCGCCACCTACTTCACCGACATGCTGACCCTACCTGCCTTCTCCCCCGCCCCGGCCGAGGTGCTCAAGGGGGTTCCTGGCAGTGCGGACAAGGTGATCTATAAGTATTCCGATGGGCCATACACGGTCAGCCAGTACACGCCGACCAAGTCCATCACCTACACCCGTAACCCGGCCTGGGACCCGAAGACCGACCCGGTCCGGAAGGCCTATGTGGACAAGATCACCGTCAACGAGACGGTTAGCCAGGACTCGATCCAGCAGCAGCTGCAGACCGGCAGCGCGAATGCCGACATGGAGTTCGACCAGGGACCGCCGCCCTCCCAGCTGCCCAAGCTGATCTCGTCCAAGGACCCGAATCTCAACCTGGGCGAGACGTTCTCCTCCAACCCGTACGTGGTCTACAACACGGCCTCACCGAACAACAAGGACGCGCTGAAGAAGGTGCAGGTGCGCCAAGCCCTCAACTACGCTCTCAACCGTGCCCACATCCTGCAGGTGCTCGGCGGTCAGACCGTCAACCCGCCGCTGACCCACGTGCTGCCGAAGGGCATTGACGGTTCCAAGGACTTCGATCCGTATCCGAACAACCCGAGCAAGGCCAAGAGCATGCTCAAGTCGGCCGGCTACTCCAGTGGGATGACCCTGAAGCTGCTGTACCGCAACTCATCGGAGGGCAGCAGCAAGTCCTTCCAGACGATCCAGCAGGACCTGAAGCAGTACGGCATCAACGTCACCGGCGTCACCGCCACCAATGCCGACTTCTACACCAAGTACCTGCAAGTGCCGAGTGTGGCCAAGCGTGGTGTCTGGGACCTGGCCATCGCCGGCTGGGGACCGGACTGGTACGGCAATGCTGCCCTGACCTTCTTCAACCCGCTGTTCTCCGGCAAGCCGTCGTTCCCGCCGATCGGCAGCAACTTCGGGATGTATGCCGACCCGAAGACTAACCAGCTGATCTCCCAGGCGCTGTCGGCCAAGACCATCGACCAGGCGACCACCTTGTGGCAACAGGTCGACGAGCAGGTCATGAAGGATGCCCCGTTCTTCCCGCTGACCAGCCCGAAGAACGCCAACTACCACGCAAGCCAAGTGCAGAACGCGGTCTACGTGCCGGCCTTCCAACAATTCGACCCGACCAATGTCTGGCTGTCGAAAGGCAAGCAGGGCGGCTGATTTCGGCTCACGACGAGGGAGCAGAACATGTCGTTGTTGGAGGTCGAGGACCTGAGTGTCAGCTTCGACACGAGCGACGGTCTGGTCCGAGCGGTCCGCGGGTTGTCCTTCAGCGTCGAGCGGGGCAGCACGCTGGCTATCGTCGGAGAGTCCGGATCGGGCAAGAGCGTCTCCACCCAGACGATCACTGGCCTGGTCCGGGGAGCCCGGATCAGTGGCAGCGCCAGGTTTAACGGCCAGGATCTGCTGGCTGCCTCGGACGCTGAGCTGAGACACATCCGGGGCGCCCAGATTGGGATGATCTTCCAGGACCCACTGTCCAGCCTGCATCCGTATTACCGGGTGGGCTGGCAGATCGTGGAAATGATCAGGGCGCACGACAGGTCGATGTCAAAGCGGGCGGCTCGGTCTCGGGCGGCGGAGCTGCTGACCCTGGTGGGCATCCCGGGTGCCGGCAAACGGCTGGACGACTACCCGCACCAGTTTTCGGGCGGGATGCGGCAGCGGGTGATGATCGCGATGGCGATGTCGTTGAACCCGGAGCTGCTGATTGCCGACGAACCGACCACCGCGCTCGATGTCACGGTCCAGGCTCAGGTGCTGGGTGTGATGGCCGACCTGCAACAGCAGTTCGGCACTGCGATCATCCTGATCACTCACGACCTCGGTGTGGTCGCGGACATGGCCGAGGACGTGGTGGTGATTTATGCCGGCGCTGCGATGGAGCAGGCCTCCTGCCGGGAGATCTTCTACCATCACCATCATCCTTACACCGAAGGGTTGCTCAACTCGCTGCCCGCCCAGGGAGGTGTCAGGAGTCGGCTCACCCCGATCCCCGGCCTGCCGCCCAGTTTGATCAACTTACCGGGCGGGTGCCCGTTCGCCCCGCGTTGCGGCTATGTGTTCGACAAGTGCCGAGAGGCGCCACCCTTGATGCCCGTGTTCGACAGCCGCCACCACGGCTCCGCCTGCTGGCTGCCCGCAGACGAGGCCGGCCGGGCTGGGTGTCGCCCGAACGATCCCGAAGCAGTCCAGGAGCCCGCATGAGTACCAACGGCACCGAACCGCTGCTGAGCGTCCGAGGGCTGGTCAAGTGGTTTCCGGTGCACTCTCAGAAGCTGATCAACACCGACCGGGCCAGCGTCCATGCCGTCGACGGCGTCGATCTTGACGTCTTCGCTGGCGAGACGCTGGGACTGGTGGGGGAGACCGGTTGTGGCAAGTCCACCTTGGCCCGTTGCGTGTCCCGCTTGTACGACCTGACGAGCGGCACCGTCCGTTTCAACGGAACCGACATCAGCCGGCTGTCCCGCCGGCAACTGCGGCCGCTGCGCCGTGAGATCCAGGTGATCTTCCAGGACCCGTACGGTTCGTTGAACCCGCGTCGCCGGGTCGGCTCGATCATCGGCGACCCCTTCGCCATCCACAAGATCAAGGCCGGAAAGGAGCGGACTCGGGCGGTGCAGGAACTGATGGAGCGAGTGGGTCTGAATCCCGAGCACTACAACAGGTTCCCCGCTGAGTTCTCTGGTGGTCAGCGACAGCGGATTGGGGTAGCCAGGGCGCTGGCGCTGCGGCCGAAGATGATCGTCTGCGATGAGCCCGTGTCGGCCCTCGACGTCTCAATTCAGGCCCAGATCCTCAACCTGCTGACCGACCTGCAGGATGAACTCGGCCTGACGCTGATCTTCATCTCCCATGATCTCTCCGTGGTCCGCCACGTCAGTGACCGGATTGCGGTGATGTATCTGGGCCAGATTGTTGAGGTGGCGCCGGTCGATGATCTCTTTGAGCGGACCCGGCACCCCTACACCCGGTCGCTGCTGTCCGCGCTGCCGGTGCCGGACCCGGACGCGGCCAGCAGCAGGGAAAGGATCATCCTCGCCGGTGATCTGCCCTCCCCGGTGAACCCGCCGAGCGGCTGCCGGTTCCACCCCCGCTGTCCTAAGGCACAGCCCGCCTGCATGGCCGCCGTGCCGCCGCTGGAACCGGTGCTCGGCGACCCGGACTCGCATCGGGCTGCCTGCTTCTTCCCGCTCCAGGTGGGCGAGGACATGTCCGTGGCATCGTCTGGAATCGACCCGGGAGGAGCGATGCGGGCGGAAACGATACGGGCGGCTGGTCATGAGTCTTGAAATTCAGCAGCTGCCCACCGACGCGGAGGCGGGCAGCGCAGGTGCCGGCACCGGACCGGGCAAGATCCAGGGACGCAGTCCCTGGTTTCTGGCCTGGCAGCGACTCCGGCGCGATCCGGTGGCGATGATCTCCCTGGCGGTGATCATCCTGATCATCGCAGTAGCAGTCTTTGCCCCGGTGTTTAGCTGGCTCACCGGTCATCCAGCCAATGCTCAGTACCGCGACACCGGGCTCACCCTGGATGGGCTGCCCAAGGCGCCGAACCGTACCTTCTGGCTGGGCACCGACGACCTCGGCCGCGACATTGCCGTCCGGATTGCCTACGGTGCTCGGATCTCTCTGCTGGTTGGTGTCTTCGCAACTGCGATCACGGTCGTCATTGGAGTCGTGGTCGGCCTGGTCGCCGGTTTCTTCGGCGGAATTGTGGATACGGTGCTGGCTCGGCTGGTCGATGTCGTCTTGTCTGTTCCGTTTCTGCTGGTGGCGATCGCGCTGGTCTCCATCACCGGACCCAGTCTCACCATCACCGTACTGGTGATTGGCTTCTTCAGCTGGGCATCGGTGGCCAGGATTGTTCGCGGCCAGGTGCTGTCCATGCGCGAGCGGGAATTCGTCGAGGCGGCTCGGTCGCTGGGTGCCGGTGATATGCGGATCATGTTCATCGACATCTTGCCCAACGTGCTGGCACCGGTGATCGTCTACACCACTTTGCTGATACCGGTAGTGATCGTGGTTCAGGCGACCCTGTCGTTTCTCGGGCTCGGTCTCCCACCCCCGACGGCGGACTGGGGTGGCATGATCAGCGCGGCGCAGAACTACTACACCACTTCCTGGTGGTACATCATCTTCCCCGGTGCCGCACTGCTGATCACCACTTTGGCCTTCAACCTGTTCGGTGACGGAGTACGGGATGCGGTGGACCCGCGAACCGATCGGCTGCTGCACAAGAAGACGAAGCGATCATGATCAGCTTTCTGGTCCGCCGGATCGGTCTGGGCATCATCGTCCTCTGGCTGATCTCCCTTGCCGTGTTCGGCTTGTTCTTCGTGGCACCGAGCAACGTGGCCCAGACTTTGGCCGGCCGGCAGGGCACACCGCAGACTATTGCCCTGATCAGTCACCGGCTCGGCTTGGACCGGCCGCTGTGGCAGCAGTATCTTGACTTCGTCGGCAATGCGTTGCGCGGCAACCTCGGCTATGACTACTACCACGGCCAACCGGTCACCCAGATCATTTCCGCCGCGTTGCCGATCACCTTGTCGCTGGCTCTGGGCGCGTCCGTGATCTGGATGGTGCTCGGGGTGGGGAACGGCATCATTTCTGCGATCCGGCCGCGCTCTTTCGCCGACCGTGCGTTGACCGTTTTCTCCTTGTTCTTCTACTCCATGCCCTCCTTCCTGCTCGGTTTGTTGTTGTTGTTCTTCTTCTATTTCCACCTGACCCTGGCCGGATATCGATGGTTTCCGGCCGGTGGCTATTCACCGCTGGTCGACGGGGTCGGAGTCTGGGCCCAGCACATGGTGCTGCCCTGGCTCTCGCTGGCACTGCTCTCGGCGGCGATTTACACCCGGCTGACCAGAGGCTCGATGCTCGATGTGCTGGGTGAGGACTACATCCGGACCGCCCGGTCCAAGGGGCTGTCCGAGAGCCGCGTGGTGATACGCCACGGTTTGCGCAGCGCACTCACCCCGGTCGTTACCCAGTTCGGCATCGACCTCGGCCAGCTGGTCGGTGGCGTGGTGGTGACCGAGACGGTGTTCAGCTTGCCAGGGCTAGGCAAAACTGCCATCGATGCCATTACCCAGCAGGATTTGCCGGTGATCATCGGGATCGTCCTGTTCGCCTCGGCTGCGATCGTGGTCGCGAACATCCTGGTGGACGCGGTCTATGCACTCCTCGACCCCCGGGTCCGGCTGCATTAGTGGGACGATGCGGAAGCTCCAGACTCGGCCCGTCGGTCGAGTCTGTCAAGACGGACCGGTACGCCTGTCGAAGGCTTGCACTGGGCTTGTCGAAGGCTTGCACTGAGTACGCCAGGGCTGAAGCTGGTGCGATCATCTGGTTCGTCGCCATGCTGGACAAGCCTGTTTAAGGCGGGCGATACCGGGGTATAAAAGGTTAGTGATAGCCAAGTCTGGCTGATCAGACCGCAGGGCAATGGTGCTCGACGGCGCATTATGAGGAGGAACAGCAATGGCTGGAGCATTCGACAAGGCCAAGGGCAAGGCCCAAGAAGCGATGGGCGACGCGAAGG
>JBBSQO010000135.1:0-6166 GCA_038244025.1 Propionibacteriales bacterium | reverse complement strand
ACCGACAGGCGGTCCGGGACGCCTTTGCCCAGTACGGCGACGAGATCGCGGCCGTCATCACCGAGGCCGCTGCCGGCAACATGGGTGTCATCCCGCCCGGGGTGATCGACGGTGTCAACTTCAACGCTTTCCTGGCCGGCATCGCCCGTACCCACGGCGCACTGTTCATCTCCGATGAGGTGATGACGGGGTTCAGGGTCAGCCGTTTTGGCCAGTACGGGCTGGACCAGGTGCAGCCCGATCTGATGACCTTCGGTAAGGTGATGGGCGGCGGGTTCCCGGCGGCCGCCTTCGCCGGCCGAGCCGAGCTGATGCAGCATCTGGCACCGGTCGGCGACGTCTACCAGGCCGGCACCCTGTCCGGCAATCCGGTCGCCACCAGCGCCGGCCTCGCCACTCTCCGGCTTGCCACCCCGGCGGTCTATCAGCTGATCGACCAGACGTCGCAGACGCTGCGTACCGAGGTGGCGGCCGCGCTCACCGACGCCGGTGTGCCACACGTCATCCAGCACAGCGGGAACTTGTTCAGTGTCTTCTTCGTGGGCGAGGGTGTGGAGAGGGTGCCCGACTACGCGACAGCACGAGGTCAGTCGACCGCTGCCTACGCGGCCTTCTTCCACTCCATGCTGGATGACGGCGTCTACCTCCCGCCGAGTGCCTTCGAGGCATGGTTCGTCTCCGCGGCACACGATGGTAAGGCCATCGACCGTATTGTGACCGCATTGCCGGCCGCTGCCCGGGCGGCTGCGCGCGCCGTCGAGCCGAGGAGTGCCGGATGACCATGGACACCGGAGCCAGCTCTGCCCTGCACCCCAACTCGATCGTGCATCTGTTGCGGCACGGTGAGGTGGAGAATCCGACCGGCGTGCTGTACGGCCGGTTGCCGGACTTTCACTTGTCCGCTCTTGGCCGGCAGATGGCTGAGCGCGCGGCAGACTATTTCTCCGGTCGCGACATCACCCACCTGAGGTGTTCGCCGCTGGAACGTGCCCAGGAGACGATGGAGCCGATCGCCGATAAGTTCCAGCTGTCGATCACCACCGATGGCCGGGTCATCGAAGGCGACAATGTCTTTGCCGGCAAGGTCTTCTCGATGGGCGCCTCGGCGCTGCGGGACCCGCGCAACTGGTGGCATCTGCGCAATCCGCTAAAGCCCTCCTGGGGCGAGTCCTACCACGACATCGTGGCCCGGATGCGGGCGGCAATGAAGGATGCAGCCGAGGCCGCGGATGGGCATCAGGCCGTCATCGTCTCCCACCAGTTGCCGATCTGGATGGCCCGTTGCGACGTCGAGGGACGCCGGCTGATCCATGACCCGCGCAAGCGGGAGTGCAACCTCGCTAGCATTACGTCGTTCACCTTCATTGCTGGCCGGATCTCCTCGGTTTCCTATGCCGAGCCTGCCGCTGATCTCGTTCCAGCCAATGCTAAGTCGAAGAAATTCGTCGCTGGGGCATGATGCCTGCTCGAGTGCTGCCTGTTCGAATGTGGCCTGCTCCAGTTCTCATCGTCCTGCTGCTGGTAGTGGCGCTGCTGCTGTCCGGCTGCGGCAGTGGGGATGTCAACACGAGCCAGAACGGTTTCGTCGGCGGCGAGCCGGGCCTGACCAGGATCGACCCGGCAAAGCGCAAACCGGCACCGCAAGTCTCCGGTCAGGCCCTCGCAGCGGGCAAGAAGCTGTCGACCGGCGCCTACCACGGCAAGGTTCTGGTGCTCAACGTCTGGGGCTCGTGGTGCCCGCCCTGTCGCAAGGAGGCGCCCGACCTGGTGGCAGCCAGCAAGCAGACCAGGTCAACCGCCCAGTTCATTGGCGTCAACATCCGCGACTCCGATCCGGCACCGGCCAGGGCCTACGTCCGCGCGTTCGACATCCCCTATCCCAGCATCTACGACCCCGATGGTACGGCCTTGTTGCCGTTCGCCGGCGACCTGCCACTGAGCGCGATCCCCGCCACGCTGGTCATCGACACGGACGGGCGAATCGCCGCTCGGGTGATCGGTACCGTGACCACCACCACGCTGGTCCAGCTGATCAACGACATTGCCAACGGCAAGTGATGGCCGGGTAGTGATGATCATCCTGGATATTGGCGCCTGGGCACAGGAGGCCGTCGGCGGCGGGATGGCGCTCGCTCTGCCGGTCGCGCTGCTGGCCGGGCTGGTTTCCTTCTTCTCGCCCTGCGTGCTGCCGCTGCTTCCCGGATATCTCTCCTACGCCACCGGCCTTGGCGCCGCCGAGGTGATCGAGGGCACCCGTCGCCGGGGCCGGATGCTGGCCGGTAGCGGGCTGTTCGTGCTCGGCCTGGCTCTGGTCTTCGTCAGCGGTGGAGTGCTGGTCGGCAGCATCGGCACAGCGCTGGTGGAGTACCAGACGATCATCACCCGGGTGCTGGGCGTGGTCACCATCGTACTGGGGCTGATCTTCGCCGGTCTGGTCCCGCTCGGCCGCCGGGAGCTGCGGATCCACCGGGTGCCCCTGGTCGGGGTGCTGGCCGCCCCGCTGCTCGGCATCGTCTTCGGGATCGGCTGGACACCCTGCATCGGGCCCACCTATTCGGTCGTCTTGTCGCTGTCCTTGAACGAGGGGAGCGCCGTGCGTGGTGGCATCCTGGCCTTCGTGTTCGCTCTCGGGCTGGGGCTGCCCTTCATGATCGCCGGGCTGGCCTTCGTTCGGATGGCCCGTACCGTCGCATTCGTCCGCAATCACCAGCTGGCCCTGCTGCGCATCGGTGGCCTGCTGATGGCTGCCGTTGGTATCCTGCTGGTGACCGGCTGGTGGGATGTGTTGATGGCAGCCATCCGGCAATGGGCGCAACAGTTTGGCACGGTGATCTGATGACCGACCTGACTGACCAGACCGAACGGGCCCAGCTGACCAAGCCGGCCGAGCAGCGGCCGCCAAAGGAGCCCGCCCGGCGGGTGAAGAAGCGCCCTGCCGCCTTGTCCACGGTGGAGTTCCTACGTTTCGGTTGGACTCAGCTCACCTCGATGCGTACCGCCCTGGCACTGCTGTTCATCGGTGCCCTGGCGACCATCCCGGGATCGCTGGTGCCGCAGAGCCAGACCTCACCGGTCCGGGTCAGCGACTTCGTCAAGCAGCATCCCCGGCTCGGCTCGGTCTACGACAAGATCGGCATGTTCCACGTCTACACGTCCCCGTGGTTCTCTGCCATCTACCTGCTGCTCTTCATCTCATTGATCGGCTGCATCCTGCCGCGCGTGGCGGTCTATGCCAGAGCAGTGCGGGCCACGCCGCCCAAGACACCGCGCAATCTGTCCCGGCTGCCCGGGTACACCAGCGGCAGCCTGGATACCCAAGAACCGCAGCTGGTCCTGGCTGGCGCCGCGGAACACCTCAGGAAACGCCACTTCCGGGTGGTCGAGCGGGACGGGTCGCTGAGCGCCGAGCGCGGCTATCTGCGAGAAGGAGGCAACCTGGTCTTCCACATCAGCCTGCTGTTCCTGCTGCTCGGTGTCGCCATCGGTGTCCTGGGTGGCTACCGGGGGACCAGCCTGGTCATTGCGGGACAGGGCTTCTCCAACAACCTCACCCAGTACGACGACATCACCGCGGGTGCCGCGTTCTCCGACACCGATCTCAAGCCGTTCACCGTGATCGTTGATCACTTTGAGGCCAAGTTCGAGACCGGACCGGTGCAGCGCGGCGCGGCGCGGGTCTTCCGGGCCAATGTGCGGGTGATCGACCATCCTGGCGATGCTCCGCGCACCAAGCTGTTGGAGGTCAACAAGCCATTGACGGTGGATGGCACCACCGTGCACCTGATCGGCCACGGTTATGCGCCGAAGGTCACCATCCGAGATGGGAACGGCAAGGTTGCCTTCTCCGGGCCGGTGCCCTTCCTGCCGCAGGATGGTAACTTCACCTCGGCCGGTGCGATCAAGGCACCGGATGCGCGCCCGGACCGGCTGGCCTTCGAGGGGTTCTTCCTGCCCACCGCGGTGGTCGATGATCAGGGCCCCCGATCGGTCTTTCCGGACGCCTTCTCACCCGCCTTGTTCCTGAACGCCTGGTACGGGCCGCCGAAGAAGGAAACCGGGCAGCCCGAAAGCGTCTACTCGTTGAACACCGACGGCCTGACGAAGTTCACCAATGCCAGCGGTAACGACAGCCTGCGCTTCCAGCTCACGCCCGGCGCGGTCCGCCAGCTGCCGGATGGCAAGGGCTCGATCACCATGGATGGCTGGACTCGCTGGGTGAAGTTGCAGGTCTCCGACACACCCGGGATGCCGATCACGCTGGGCGCGGTCGGCTTCGCCGTACTGGGCCTGTGCCTGTCGCTGTTCATCCGTCCACGCCGGATCTGGGTGCGGGCACGCAAGGCTGAGGGCACGACTGGTAGTGGGGGCGGCGGTAGTGGGGACGGCGGCTCGTTAGCTGGCGGGAGCGGGAGTACCGTGGTCGAGATTGGTGGACTCGATCGGGCGGATGCCCGTACCGGCCTGTCCGAGGACGTGCAGGAGCTGGCTTCGGCCCTGGGCCTGCCTGAGAGCAAGAGCGAGAAGGTGCGCACGTGACTGACTATGGGTACTACTCCAGCCTGGCGATTGTGACGTCCGTGGTCGTCTACCTGCTGGCGATGTTCGCGCATGCTGCCGAGTGGGCCTCCGCGCGGCGGGTCGGGGTGGATGACTCAGTCGGCGCACGCGTCACGGGCAAGGAGCTGGTAGCGGTCGGCGGTGCGACGTCCGACGCCGCAGGTAATGGCCGCAGCGGCAGTAGTACGCTCGGCGGCACCGGTCCGGTGGCGGCCGGACCGGCTAGCCAGGAGCTGGGCGCCTCGCACCGGGTCGACATGTTCGGCCGGATCGGTGTCGCGTTGACCGTGATCGGGTTTCTCTGCAGCGTGGCCGGGGTGGTGTTGCGCGGAGTCGCGGCCGGTCGGGCGCCCTGGGGCAACATGTATGAGTTTATCACCAGCGCGTTTGTCTTCGTTGTCGGCGCCTATCTGGTGATGGCCTGGCGGTTCGGCCTGCGCTGGCTCGGACTCTTCATCACCTTGCTGGCGGTGATCGGCAATGGTCTGGCCGTCACGGTCTTCTACGTGGCGATTGCGCCGCTGGTCCCGGCGCTGCACTCAGTCTGGTTCCTCATCCACATCGTGGCCGCGGCCATCTCCGGCGCTGCGTTCAACATCGGTGGAGTGGCCTCAATCCTGTACCTGGTCCGAAAGCGGGCCGAGGGTCGTGGCAGCGTACGGGGTTATCTGGCCAAGATGCCGGACAGCAAGCGGATCGACCTGCTGGCCTATCGGGTGCTTGCCTTCGCCTTCCCGCTCTGGACCTTCACGGTGGCCGCCGGCTCCATCTGGGCCGAGTATGCCTGGGGTCGCTACTGGGGCTGGGATCCGAAGGAGACCTGGGCCCTGGTGACCTGGGTGATCTATGCCTGCTACCTGCACGCGCGGTCCACCGCCGGCTGGAAGGGGTCCAAGGCGGCCGTGATCGCCATCATCGGTCTGGCTTCCTTCTGGTTCAACTTCATCGGCATCAACCTGCTGGTCAGCGGCATGCACTCCTACGCCGGCATCTGAGTCCTTGCCGCTTCGTTGAGACTTGGGTTGGTCGCAGGGCAGGGGGGTCGCGTCCCGCCCTCCTCGTTCGTACCTCTCTCGGAATGCCCGACCGCACCAAGACGCGACCCCGCTGCCCTGCTTCCACGCGTTCGTTGTGCGGGTCGGCCTTAGCTTTCGTCGGGGTGCATACCGCTGTCGCATCGGTCGAGCCTCACCTGGCCACAACCTCCGTCGAGCGGCGGATGTGAGTGCGGACGGAATTGGCTAGCGTTGGCGTATGTCCACTCGGGAACCGGCAGCCGACCTGGTCGTATCGGGAGCACGTGCTGACCACACGGTCGTGACCGTGGCACCGGTAGATGAGGACTGGGTCCGGGATGCTCCTACCGCCGCAGGCTACCGCCGGGATGCCATTGCGGCGCTGCTGTTGATGGCCGGGACCGGGTTAAGTGCGTACTTCTACAGCGTGATCAACCTGCCGGGTGTTCAGCAGCGGCTCTGGTTGGTGCCGATCTGGGTGGTACTGATCACCGGCCCGCTGGCGCTTCGGCGCCGTTATCCCAGCACGGTGGCGGTACTGGTGGCGGCAGTCTTTGTGGCCGGGCAGCTGCTCGGCGTGCAGGAGTATCTGT
>JBBSQO010000134.1:0-6203 GCA_038244025.1 Propionibacteriales bacterium | reverse complement strand
GCCAGCACATTCGCCGTCGGGGTGACGATGTCGAGGCTGGTTCGTCGATCCTGCGCTATGGCACCACCTTGGATCCTCGGTCCATCGGTCTGCTAGCCGGTGTCGGGCTGGACAAGGTGATGGTCCGCCCCCGGCCCCGGGTGGTGGTGATCTCCACCGGATCTGAGCTGGTCGAGCCGGGCCTACAACTCAATGGTGATGATCAGATCTATGACTCCAACTCCTACATGTTGGCGGCAGCTGCCAGGGAGGCCGGCGCCCAGGTGTTTCGTGTCGGGCTGGTGACCGATGATCCGGAACAGGTCAAGCAGATGATCTCGGACCAGCTGATTCGGGCCGACCTGATCCTGACCACCGGCGGCGTCAGCCAGGGCGACTATGACGTGATCAAGGCCGTGATGCCGCAGCTGGGACTGACCGAGTTCGTCCAGGTGGCGATGCAGCCCGGTAAGCCACAGGGCTTTGGGCTGATCGGTGAGGACCGGATTCCGATGATCATGCTCCCCGGCAACCCGGTCAGCGCGTTTGTCTCGTTCGAGGCGTTCGCCCGACCGGCGATCCGCAAGCTGATGGGCGCCAAGCCCTACCAGCGCCCGGTCGTACGCTGTACTGCTGCCCATGCGATGTCATCGATTTCGGGCAAGCTTCAGCTGGCCCGCGGCATCGTGACCACCGATGATGAGGGACGGCGCCAGGTCGATCTGGTCGGCGGTCATGGCTCCCACCTGCTGGGTGATCTGGCCAAGTGCAATGCCCTGGTGCTGCTGGGGGAGGAGACCGACTTTGTCTCCTCCGGCGACGAGGTGGAGGTCTGGCTACTGGGGGACGGGAGCTGACCCGGTGCCCGGCCCAGCAGCCCGTCCAGGGCACCATTTCCCGCACCTGAACAGTGCCGGCGATGCCCGGATGGTGGACGTCTCGGACAAGCAGGTGACGGCCCGAACGGCCAGCGCCAGTGCGATGGTGCTGTTGAGTGCGGAGTGTGTGGCCGCGCTGCGGGACGGCACCGTACCCAAGGGTGACGCGCTGGCGGTAGCCCGGATCGCCGGCATCCAGGGGGCGAAGAAGACACCCGAGCTGATTCCGCTGTGCCACCCGCTGTTCCTCAGCGGGGTGGACGTGCTGACTGAAGTCACCGATCAGGGTGTCTCCATCGAGGCGACGGTCAAGACGACCAACCGGACCGGGGTGGAAATGGAGGCCCTGACCGCGGTATCGGTTGCTGCGTTGGCCATCATCGACATGATCAAGGCCATCGACCGAGCTGCCGTGATCACCGACATCAAGGTGCTGGCCAAGTCAGGAGGGCGCAGCGGTGAGTGGCGACGAGAGAACTGATACGCGACCGGCGGACACGGCCGCGGTGATCACGATATCAACCCGCGCCGCTGCCGGGATCTATGACGATACGTCGGGGCCGATCATTGTTGCTGCGTTGGCGGAGCTGGGCTTTGCGGTGTCCGGTCCGGTGGTGGTGCCGGATGGCGATCCGGTCGCCGAGGCCCTGCAAGCGGCCATTGCGGATGGTCACGCCGTGGTGATCACCACCGGCGGTACCGGGCTCAATCCTCATGATCACACACCGGAAATGACCAGACCGCTACTGACCCGCGAGGTTCCCCAGCTGGCGGCCGCGCTGGCCCGGTACGGGGTCGAGCACGGAGTTCCGACCGCGATGCTGAGCCGTGGCCTGGTCGGGGTTGCGGGGCAGACCCTGGTCGTCAATCTGCCGGGCTCCCGCGGCGGGGTACGCGACGGGATGGCGGTGCTGGCACCGGTCCTGCACCACGCTGTCAGCCAGATCCGCGGCGGCGATCATCCGGTGGGCAGCCAGTAGGATGCCCCGGGGCTGGGAGAACGTGGCCGGTGCTCACCAGTGGCCGGTCACGCTGACGCATGAAGCGGTTACCCTACGGCCGATCCGGCGTCAGGACCGGGCCGAATGGGACCGGGTCCGGCGCAAGAACCGGGCCTGGCTCACCCCCTGGGAAGCCACCCTGCCTAGCGGCTCGGCGCCTGGGCCGGCGTCCTTCCCGGCACTGGTCCGGGTCCTCAACCAGCAGGCCAGGGCGGGAAGGATGCTGCCCTGGGTGCTGGCGTACGATCCTCACCGGGCTGAGCAGGCCGGATCTGCGCAGCCCGAGGCGGGCAAGCCGGGGTCGGTGCTCGCTGGACAGCTGACGGTCAGCGGAATTGTCGGGGGCTCGGCATCCTGGGCCCAGATCGGCTACTGGGTCGACCAGCAGTGGGCCGGTCGTGGGCTGATCCCGACGGCCGTCGCGCTGGCTGCTGACTATTGCTTCTCCACGCTGCGACTGCACCGGATCGAGATCGCGATCCGGCCGGAGAACGTGAAAAGCCTGCGGGTGGTGGAGAAGCTCGGATTCCGGCCGGAGGGGGTGCGTCCCCGCTATCTGCATATCAATGGGGACTGGCGTGATCATTTTATCTTTGCCTTGACTGTCGAGGAAGTTCCTGAGGGTCTGTTGAAGCGTTGGCGCGGGCAGCAACACTGACCAGCTATCCGGAAAGCGGTCATGGACGGGCATCGGAGGGGGCGCCAACCTGTCGTCTGTGACTGGTTCCACCCAGCTAGTCCCGGATGGATTCCCTATCGGCACAGGCTTTCTTGCGACACACCGGCTCAGGTCATCGGGCACGGCGTCGTGGGCACGTACGGTCTCCGCATGGGCACGACAGGATTGATCTATGCGGCGATCGCTGCAGCGTGGCTTGCCTACCTGGTACCGACGTTTCTGAAGCGACAAGGCAACGAGCCGGCCGAGGACGAGGACCCGTCGAACCGGTTTTCTGACTCGATGCGGATCGTGCTGCGCGGGACGGCGCCGCTCCTTGATCAAGATGGCGACGAGATCGACTCGGTAGAGATCTCGACGCCGTTGACCAGGCGCGCCGCCGTCGCGGACCTGCAACGGCTGGAGGCCCTGGCCGCCAAACGCCGGCGCCGCGTCTTGCTGACCTTGATGGTCGGGCTGACCGCGGTGGTCAGTGTTTGTCTGGCCGGGCTTGTCTCCTGGCGGTGGGTGGCGATTCCGGGCGTGCTGCTGGTGAGTTTCGTGGTGCTCGCCCGGGTGAGCGTCAGGGGCATGCGCCGTGGGCTGGACCGTCGCTACCGGGCGATCAACCGCGGCAGTGACGAGTCGACCGTCTTTCTCAGCCGACCCGAGCTGAAGGATGCGGCGGGCAAGGGGTCGATAGGAGACTGGCAGAAGTCTGCCGACGGGCATCAGTTGTCTCGCGGTGCCCTGTGGGATCCGCTGCCCATCACGCTGCCCACGTATGTCTCGAAGCCGCTCGCGCCGCGCACCGTACGCACCATCGACCTGTCGAGCCCGGAAGTGACCACCTCAGCGCGCCGCAGCGGAGGGCTTGGCGCCCCGGTGCCAGTCACCGCCGATCGGCCACACGAAATGACGGCCCCGACGGCAGATATCCCCGACAACGCTGGCGATGAGTTGCCTCAAGCCGTCGGTGAGTAGCCTGCCGACGCGCTCCGCAGGCAGTGGTAGCATTTCGGGCTGAAGCAGCATGGGGCTATGGCGCAGTTGGTAGCGCGTCTCGTTCGCAATGAGAAGGTCAGGGGTTCGAATCCCCTTAGCTCCACCACCAAAGTGGCTCTGACTAGGGAAGGTAGAGATCCGCGGTCGTTGGATTTCCTTGAAATAGGGGCCTATGCAACGGAAATGCAACGTTTATGATTTCATCACGTGTGTTACCGGCCTCTCCGATGACCTCACATCTGCCCGGCTGAGCACAGGCGAACGCCCCGAAGTCGAACGAGTCCGGAGGCGATAATCAGGCTCGAGCTGGTCAGTTCGGCGTCCCGGCGGAACCTTCCCGACGACCGAGCCTCTCAAGGATGGCCGTCGAGGCCGGGGCTTGGACGAGCCCTTTCGATGTAGTGCTGTCTCGTGGTCTGCTCGTGTGCATGGCCTAGCTGGGCTGCAGCGGTTCTCGAGTCGACCTCGCGGTCAATGATGGTTGCCACGGTCTTCCGGAATACGTGCGGAGTCACCCAGTCGAGCTTCGTGTCAGCCCGCGCTTCTCTCCACTGCCGGCGAATATTTGCGGGATAGGGCCAGGTCCCGCTCCTGGAGGGGAGAACCGCGTCGTGCTTGTTCGGCTCCGCTTCGATCTGGCGACGCAAGAGCACCTCAACCGCGAAGGGAGGTAACCCCAGCCCGCGGAAACCGGCAGCCGTCTTGGGCTTGGGTTGGCGGAACAGTCCGTTGCCCTTCAGCTCCACCAATGTGCCGGTGATCGCGACCGTGGCCGGAACCGAGGAAAGGTCAACATCTGACCATCGAATGGCCAGCACCTCCCCGATTCGGCTTCCGGTCGCCAGCATGATGTCGACGATGTCGGCCAGGTCGCCGGTTCTCTTCGGGCCCGGACGAACGGCGCCGTTCTTGGCTGGTGCCTCCTGCCACTGCCGCACCGCTTGTCGGACGTCCACCAGATCGTCCAAGGTCAGGCTTCGCACCTCCCGGGCCGACTGGGGGAGCCTCGCCACACCGAGCACAGGGTTGATCTGCAGCGCGTCAGGGCGTACCGCAAGATCCAGCATCTGCTTCAGAACGGTTCGTGTCTGGTGGGATGTCGATGGGTGCGTCTCGTGGATTTCCTTGAGGAAGCGGTCAACGCGAGATACCGAGCACTCCCTTAGCCGCAGCCCGCCAAGGCACTCGACGATCCGCTTCTCGACGAGTCGCTCATAGTCCTCAACCGTCTGAGGACTGATCCGCCCACTGAGCTTCACTTCGTCTAGCCACAAGGACGCGAGTCGTTCAAGCCTGGTCTCACCGTCGATATCGTCACCACCGCGGTCCGCGCGGTCGCGTAGGACGACTGATAAGGAGCGTTTGGCCGCGGCACCGCTGCGGCCCCAGGCCGAGACGAGCCTTGTCCGGCCGTCGTAGTCGCGAAACCTCGTCCATGCCTTCCACTTCTGGCCGTACTGCTTGGTGTTGACTCTTCCCCACGTGCCGGGAGGCGTCGGCGGTCGGGCCACGGCGGACTCCTCGTGAACTGCTGCTTTGAAACTAGATGCGGATAGTTGCCTGCTCGTCGATCCAAGTTGCGACGTCGGACCTGCGGTATCTGAGGCTGCTGCCGATACGGATGCCCTGCGGGCCCTCCCCAAGGCTGCGCCAGTTGTACAGCGTCCGCTTGGGCTTCTGCAGCCATGCGGCGACCTGATCGACCGTTAGGAGCGGGTCGTAGAGGTCATGTTCAGCCATGTCGGCCACCTGGGATCGGTGTTGCGGTCGGGATGGGCGGCGGCTTTCGCGCGTCGGATGGTCCGACGCAGCAATTCCACGTCCCCGCCCAGGATCGTTGAGCTTCATGGTCCCGAACGAGGGCCCGATGTGACTGTCGATCAGCCACGCGTAGTCCCGCAGTGTCGTCGATCGGGTGCCTGCGCGTCTCCTGAGGCCAAGCCCACTCGTTGAGCCAGTTGTCTACCGTTCGAGTCGGGATCGTCAGATTGACACCATCGGCTGCTGATCGCAGGGCCTCGTTCATCTTGCTGAGGAGGTTGGCCTCGGTGCGGCCATAGACGCAACGTCGCTGCCGCTTGCCTTGGCGCCAACCGAGATCGAGCACAGCCGCGTACCCGTACTTGTAGGGAAATATCGCTCTAGGACGGTGGTGTTTTTGCCGCGTGGCGGTCCCGGATCTGGTTGATCATTTCCGGGAGAATGTTCCTATGGCACAGGGGCATTCGGTTCGGGGTGAGTCGTGACGTTGGGGTTGACGCCGAGGCAGGCTGATCTGTTTCGGTCCACGACCGGGTTCTGTGATGGCCGGCTCGCGCCGGGGTCGATCTATGGTCTGCTGCATCGGGAGTGTGGCCGGTTGTTCCCCGATGAGATGTTCGCTGATCTGTTCACCGATGTGGGTCGTCGTTGTGTGCCGCCGATGATTGTGGCGGTGGTGATGGTGTTGCAGCGGATTGAGAGCTGTAGTGATCGGGAGGCGGTGGACCGGTTCGCCTTTGATGCCCGCTGGAAGTATGCGGCGGGCGGGCTGGATTTTGACTATCCGGGGTTCGTGCACACCGTGTTGGTGGATATGCGGGCGCGGCTGGCTGCTTCGGCTGGCCGAACCGGATCTTCGAGGCCGTGCTGCGGGTCGCTTCGGGGGCGGGGCTGGTCGGGCGCCGGCGGGTGCTGGACTCG
>JBBSQO010000133.1:0-6207 GCA_038244025.1 Propionibacteriales bacterium | reverse complement strand
GCCACGTGGGCGATGTCCTCGGAGGTGTCGACCGGGACGGCGACGCCGTCCAGCGCGTCGCACACCGCGCTCACGGCGGCGGCGATCCCGCGCCCGAGCGAGGCGGGGTTCGCGCCGGCCGCGACGTTGCGCAGCCCCTCGCGGACCAGAGCCTGGGCGAGCACCGTCGCTGGCGTCGTACCGTCACCGGCGACGTCGTCGGTCTTCTTGGCGACCTCCTTGACGAGCTCGGCGCCGATCTTCTCGTACGGCTCCTCGAGCTCGATCTCCTTGGCGATGGACACGCCATCGTTAGTGATAGTGGGTGCGCCCCACTTCTTTTCCAGTACGACGTTGCGGCCCTTGGGGCCGAGCGTCACCTTGACGGCGTCGGCGAGGATGTTCATCCCTCGCTCGAGGCCGCGTCGTGCCTCGGTGTTGAATTCAATGAGTTTGGACATGTTCTCCGGGAATCCTCCCGTGTCTGGGGCAACCTTCGCCGCCCCGTAGGTTGACGTGTTGGGGTAGAGAAATACTGTTGCCGAGGCGATGCCCGCGACGGACGATCCCCGCACTGGAGATCTCACCGGTCTCGACGGTGGCACTCTCACCATGAGAGTGCTAACTCATTTTTAGCACTCTCCCTCCGAGAGTGCAAACAACTCGGCTCGGTGACAACCGCGGCTACGCTGGAATTCATCCGGGCTTCCCGGACAGCCACCATCGCAGCCGGCGCTGCGCTACTGGTGGCCGGGCTAGTTGGCTGTACCGGGCACCGCGCGGCCGACTCCTCAGCAACACCACCGTCACCAGCGCCCTCACCACCATCACCGAACAGCAGTCGCAGCCACCTGGACGCACCCGTGCCGGTCGAACCCGCCGGCTTTGACATCCGCTACCTGGACGAGCGGTCAGCTGAAGACACTGAAGATCAGCGCCCTCGGTTGATCAGGGATGGTGGGCTGATCAGGGATAGTCGGCCGTCATCTCCTCGTGCTCGGACGGGGTCAGCTCGCCCACCCAGGGCACGACGTCGGCAATTGAGTTGACCACCTGGGTGGGCCGATAGGGGAAGGTGGCGACCGCGGTCTGTCTGGTCGAGCCGGTCAACACCAGCACGGTCCGCAGGCCGGCTTCGATTCCGGCGATCACATCGGTGTCCATCCGGTCGCCAATCATCACCGTCGACTCGGAGTGGGCGTCGATCTGGTTCAACGCGGAACGCATCATCAGCGGGTTCGGCTTGCCGACATAGTACGGCTGCACGCCGGTGGCCCGGCTGATTAACGCGGCAACCGAGCCGGTGGCCGGCACCGATCCCTCCGGTGACGGGCCGGTCGCGTCCGGGTTCGTCGCGATGAACCGCGCGCCCTTGTCGATCAGCCGGATCGCGGTGGTAATGGCTTCGAAGGAATAGGTCCTGGTCTCGCCGAGAACCACATAGTCGGGATCACGCTCGGTCAGCACAAAACCGATGTTGTGCAGGGCCGACGTCAGACCGGCCTCACCGATGACGTAGGCGGAGCCACCCGCACTCTGGTCTGCCAGGAACTGCGCGGTGGCCAAGGCGGAGGTCCAGATGGACTCCTCCGGCAGGTCGATGCCGCTGTCCAGCAGCCGGGCCCGGAGATCACGGGCCGTGTAGATCGAGTTGTTGGTCAGCACCAGGAACCGGCGACCGTTCTCGACCAGCGCAGCGATGAAGTCGGCAGCCCCTGGAACCGCGTGCTGTTCACGGACCAGCACCCCGTCCATGTCAGTGAGCCAGCAGCTCACGGCGGGACGATCAGTCATTCGGGCCACTCCTCAGACGGTCATCACTCAGCCGGTCAGCACCCAGTCGTCATCACCTTGGGCACGAACCCGTCCAGCCTAACCAGCCAGCAACGCCCGCAGCTCCTCCATTGCCAGCAGAACTTCGGTGAAGGTGGTGCTCAGCGGCGCTAGACCGAGCCGGATGCCATCTGGTGCTCGAAAGTCCCCGATCACACCGCGCTCCCACAGGTGGGCATTCACCTCGGCGAAATCAGACCGGCAGATCGTGATGTGGCCACCTCGGCGATCAGGTTCGCGCGGGGAGGCGATCCGGACGCCGTGCGGGACCAGCCAGGCGTCGGCCAGATCCAGCGCGAAATCGGTCAGCCGCAGCGACTTGGTCCGGATATTGTCGATCCCGGCTTCCGCGACAGCCCTGATACCTTCTCGCAGCGGCACCATGCCCAGGATCGGCGGCGTACCGGTCAGATAGCCGCGGATGCCCTGATGAGCTTCATACCCGGGCCCCATCTCGAACGGTGTTGCGTGACCCATCCAGCCCTGGATCGGTTGCCTGGCCTGGTCTCGGAGGTGTCGTGCCACATAGCCGAACGCGGGTGCGCCAGGTCCGCCGTTGAGGTACTTGTACCCACACCCGGCCGCGAAGTCGACGCCCCACTCATCAAGTTTGACCGGGACCGAGCCGACCGAGTGGCTGAGATCCCACACGACCTTGCCACCGGCCCGGTGAACCCGCTCGGTGATCGCCACCACATCAGCCAGGAAGCCGGAGCGGTAGGCGACCTGGCTGGCGAGCAGCAGGGCGGTCCGGTCAGAGGCCATCGCATCGATGGCGTCAACGCTCAACCCGCCGTCGGTCGGCGTCTCCACCCAGCGCAGCGTGCATCCGAGCTCTGCGGCAATTCCCTCCACCAGATAGCGATCAGTCGGGAAGTTGTCGGTGTCGACAATCAGCTCGTCACGACCGTCGGCCATCGACAGTGCTGCGCGGGCCAGCTTGTAGAGCATCACCGAGGTGGAGTCAGCGATGATCGTCTGGCCCGGGGCCGCGCCGAGTGCGGCGGCCGCCAGCTCGTCGCCGATGATCACCGGCCACTCCATCCACTCATCGGTCCAGCCGCGGATCAACCGGGTCCCCCAGGGGCCGGTCAGAAAGGCCTCCACCTCCTGCTGGGCGGCGATCAGTGGCCGCCCCAACGAGTTGCCGTCCAGGTAGGCCTGCAAAGAACCATCATTTGGCGTCAGGAAGCGAGATGGAAAGGCGGCCAGCGGGTCAGCTGCATCCAGCCGCGCTGCCCGCGCACCGATTTCGTCCACAGGCCGACCCTAGCCCCAATACAGATGACTGGTATGAGATGTCGCAGCCAACTTCCTTGACACCGCTCAGTCGAGCTCGAAACCCAGCCGCTTGGCCGAACGGGCCCGCTGCCGCGAGGAACGCAACCGGCGCAGTCGCTTGACCAGTAGCGGGTCATACTCGAGGGCTTCCGGCTTGTCGATCAGTGCATTGAGCACCTGGTAGTACCGAGTGGCCGACATCTGGAAATGGTCCCGGATCGCCTGCTCCTTGGCCCCGGCATATCTCCACCACTGCCGCTCCAGGGTCAAAATCTCCGCATCCCGTTCGTTCAGCCCGGAACTGGGGACCCCGTCCTGCTTGGCGGAATCAGTATGCTCTTCTGAGTCAGTCGCAGCGGCCATGGCATCCATACTAGGACCAAATGACACTGGTGTCATTCGCTGTCAGGCAACTAATGCGATTGGATGGAACCGTGACCTCCACTGTTTCACCCTTGCCCACGCGGACCCGCTGGGGTGTGCTGAGCACCGGCCAGATCGCCTCCGCCTTCACCGCGGACCTCGCCCTGCTGCCCGACGAGGCCGACCTGGTCGCGGTCGGCTCCCGGGAGCTGGCCAGGGCCGAGCAGTTCGCCGACCGGTACGGCTTCCGGCGCGCATACGGATCGTACCCGGAGCTGGCCGCCGATCCCGACCTTGACGTCATCTACATCGCCACCCCGCACAACGACCACCATGCCTCGGCGCGACTGTGCTTGGAGGCCGGGAAGTCTGTCCTGGTGGAGAAACCGCTCACTGTCACCGTCACCGAGGCGGAAGACCTGATCACACTCGCCCGGCAGCGCGGCCTCTTCTGCATGGAGGCCATGTGGTCACGCTGCAACCCACGGCTCCGAAAGGCAGCGCAGCTGGTCGCTGCCGGCGAGCTCGGTCCGATCCGGCACCTCACCGCGACCGTTGGCTTTGCCTTCGAGGGAGATGCGTCGCATCGACTGCTCAACCCCGACCTTGCCGGTGGCGCCATCCTTGACATGGGCGTTTATCCCGTGCACGCGGTGAACCTGTTTTTGGGTGAGCCGGATCAGGTGCTGGGGTTCGGCAGCTACGCCCGTACCGGCGTGGACGCGAACGCCGCCGCGCTCCTCACCTACCCGGCCACCGGGAAACGACCCGCCGTCGCGGCCAGTATCTACTGCACCCTGGAGGCCGACGCCGGTACGCCGCTGAAGGTGCTGTGCAGCAACGGGCGGATCACCTTCGACAACTACCAGAAGGCCGAGACCATGATGGTCCGGCGCGGCCACGGCGCGGACGCCCAGACCGAGAAGTTCGTCACCCAGTCGCCGGGGCACGGCTTCACCTTCCAGGCTCAAGAGGTGATGCGCTGCCTGCGCGCGGGCGAGCTTGAGTCACCGCTGGTTCCCTGGCAGGACACGCTGGCCACCATGCGCACCCTGACCGCGTGGCGGCAGGCGGTGGACGCCAGTGACGCCGGCGCGGGCCACCCGGAGGAACGCTGACGATGAAGAGACTGACCGGTATGGTGCAGAACTACGCTTGGGGTTCCACCACCGCCCTTCCCCGGTTGCTGGGTCAACGGCCGACCGGCGAGCCGCAGGCCGAGCTCTGGCTGGGAGCCCACCCGTCGACACCATCCCAGTACGGGGACACGCCGCTGGACCAGGCCATTACCGAGGACCCGGCCCTGGTGGGTGCCGCCGCCGCCCGCCAGTTCGGGTCCCGGTTGCCGTTCCTGCTAAAGGTGCTGGCGGCCGACCAGCCGCTGTCGCTGCAGGCACATCCGTCCAGGGAGCAGGCCGAGGACGGGTTCGGCCGCGAAGAGGCCGCCGGGGTGGCCCGGGACGCGAAGGAACGGACCTACCGCGACGACTGGCCGAAACCGGAGGCGTTGTGTGCCGTGGGTGAGTTCCATGCCTTGTGCGGTTTCCGTGACGCCGAGCAGACCTGGGACCTGTTCGGCCGGCTCGGCGTTCGGGGACTGTGCGATCTCGCCGCGCCGCTGCGCGACCTCGGCGGTGCGGCCGGCATTGCCCAGGTATTTGTCGGCTTCCTCCAGCTGCCGGACGCTGCTGATCTGGTCCGCAGGGTCGCTCACGCGGCCGAGGCCTATGCCGATGATCACCATGCCGACGAGGACGATGACTTGGGGCGGCTGTCTCGTACGGCCGTCGAGCTGGATTCCTACTACCCCGGCGACCCGGGCGTGCTGGCCGCATTGTTGCTCAACCGGGTCGAGCTACACAAGAACCAGGCCATCTTCCTACCGGCCGGAAACCTGCACGCCTACCTGAGCGGCACCGGCGTGGAGATCATGGCCAACTCCGACAACGTGCTCCGCGGCGGTCTGACCCGCAAGCACATCGACCTCGACGAACTTCGGCGGATCGTCGACTTCACTCCAGGCTTCCTCGGTCTGGTGGCCGCGACCGAGGACACTGCCGGTGTCTGGAGCTACGCCACCCCGGCGCCGGAGTTCGCGCTCTGGCGGGTGGAAGCGACCGGCCATGACCAGGGCCTCAACCTCGTCCTTCCCGGTGATGGTGGCGGCCGGGTGGTCCTGGTCGTTTCAGGCCAGCTCACCCTCGGTGGCGAGAATGGCGAGCTGGTCCTGAGCCAGGGCCAGTCGGCTTTCGTCACCGCCCAGGAACCCGCGATCTCGGTGTCCGGATCCGGAACCGCATTCGTCGGCGCCCCCGGAGTTCGGTAATCTTGGCCAGCACCCGCTGGTGTGGCGCAATTGGTAGCGCACCTGTCTTGTAAACAGGCGGTTAGGGGTTCGAGTCCCCTCACCAGCTCCACCATTTTACCTTGTCGGCCTCGTTTTGCCACCGATGCACCACCAACCGGATAGTCCCGCTCCGGCCATGACTGGTGACCGTGGGCGGACGGACTGACAGTCATGTCCTCTTCTCGACCCGGCCGCCTTCGTACACCACCCAGAATCCCCGTTCAATGTCTGATGCAGCCCGCCAGATGGGTCGGGTAGCCGCACTGAACCGGCTGATCATGTTGGCCGTGGAGAGGTTGCACTTGGACACGCAGAAGACAGGATGTGTGACCTGCTTCGACCAGTGCCGCGACGGATTATCTGGTCCTTCGTGAGTACAGCACAATTCAGCTCTGTGGCGAGCG
>JBBSQO010000132.1:0-6214 GCA_038244025.1 Propionibacteriales bacterium | reverse complement strand
GAAGGAGCAGCACACCCGTTCTTCCGCGACCAGGTCCTGCAGCTCGCTCGGCACTGCCGGACCAGGCTGATAGCGGACCTCAAGCTGGCCGTCCTTGGCTGAGTGGTGGGGCTGCGGTCTGGGGCAGCTGGTGCCAGCGTTGTAGTCGCACCGGCCCGTCCTCTGGACCGAGCGTGCAAGCCACGGGCACCTCGCCGTGCTGAGTGCCTCAGAAGGAATGTCCAGATGGTTCATTGGCTGTCCTCGACCGCGCGTTGCGCCAGTCAGCCCTGCGAGCCGTAGAACTTGACCGCCCGGCGCTCGACAACGTATAAACGCCTGTCGCCGACCTGCACGACTGACTCCCGGAACGCCGCGTGCTCTGTCGGCTGGTCTCCATCAGAATTCGTCATGATGACACCTTGTCACTCAGCGAACCGTCGTGGCACCTCCCAGTGCTCGTCCAGCGGGCCGATGCGCAGGCCGCGCTGCCGGCATCGGCCCAGCAGAATCGGCAGTGCCTTCAGGACGCGTTCCACTGCCCGCTCGGAGCCGCCTATCGGGGACTCATGCAACAAGATGGTTCCACCGGGACGGAGTTGATCAAGCACGGTGTCGACGATGCGACCATGATCTGTGTCCTCGACCCAGTCCCGGCCCCAGGCAGACCACAGAACCGGCCGCAGCCCTGCCTGCCTGGCCGCCCAGACGGCAGATCCTGACAGCACCCCGTACGGAGGGCGGAACCAGACGGGTTTCTGCCCGGTGAGGTCGCTGATCACCTTGATCGTGTGCTGCAGCTCGGCGCGCACCTGCCACGGCGACCGGAAGAGCATCCAGTGATGGGCCCAGCCGTGCACCGCGAGCTGGTGCCCTTGCCTGGAGATATCTCGGACCAGGCCGGGAGCAGTCAGCACCCGCTCACCGAGCACGAAGAAGGTGGCCCGGACATCGAGATCGGCCAGCACATCCAACAGCTGGGGTGTGCTCTGCGGGTGTGGCCCGTCGTCGAAGGTCAGAGCAACATGATCTGGGCTCCCTTGTCCGTCCAGTAACGGCATGAACAGGCGAACGGCCGGCAGCCAGGTTGCGGCTGGAACGACCTGCGCCATGGCGATACCAGTGAGACCGGTCAACGCGGCCCGCCCGATAACTCTGTTCACCGCTGAGTTGACGAGCGAAGCGAGTTCCAGCCCTCGCGGCGAGCGATGTCGATGGTCACGTTAGGCCTCTTCGGATCTGGGTATCACCATCATATGGCCCGTGTCCTGATCCTGACCGCGAGCATGGGTTCTGGCCATGATGGTGTGGCCGCCGAACTTGCCCGGCGGCTGCGGGCACTGGGTCACGATATCGAGGTCATCGACCTGCTCACCCTGTTTCCCTTGCGCCTGGGTCGGGCCATGCGGGCCAGCTACATCACGATGCTCCGCTTTGCTCCCTGGGCCTACGCCTTGATTTATTGGCTGTTCTTCAAGCCGAGCAGGTTCACCGGCCCTGGCCCGTCACCGGCTGTTGTGCTGGCGGCACGACGACTGCGCCGAGTGCTCGGCAACCATGAACCGGATGCGGTGGTGAGCACGTTCCACCTGGCTGGAATGGTTGCCGGTCGGCTAGTCAGGGAGGGTCAATTGAGCGCCCTCAGCATTGTGGTCATCACGGAGGCTTTCGCGCACAGACTCTGGCGAGAGCCGGGCACTGACCTGTACCTGTGCGCCTATCCGGACCAAGCGCAACAGCTGCAGCGAGACCTTGGCATTGACTCGATCACGGTTGCCCCGATCGTACGGCCGGAGTTCTGGCGACCAGTCAACAAGTCTCCTGGCTGCGAAGGTCCCACGACGGTGCTGGTCTCGACCGGTTCACTCGGCATCGGCAAGGTAGAGCGGGTGGCTGCCACGTTGACTGCCAGCGGACGGTATCTGCCGGTGGTGTTGTGCGGACGCAACAGGCGGCTCGCCGATCGACTGAGAAACCAAGGTTTCGTTGCGCTGGACTGGATACCGAACGTGGCCGAGGTGATGTCGACGGTGTCGGCCATGGTTGAGAACTCCGGCGGCGGGCTGACCTGTTGGGAGGCATTCGCCGTCGGGTTGCCGGTCATCAGCTTCGATCCGCTTCCCGGACACGGCAGGGCCGGTGCCTTTCAGCTGGCCGACGCCGGCTTGACCATGTTCTGCGCCAATGAGGGTGAGCTGCTGGCCACCCTGGACGACGTGACCTCGCCAGAAAGCTGCACCCGCGAACGGCTACAAAAGGCCACCGGGGCCTTGTTCGGCGACGATGCCGCCATGATCATTTCAGATCGCATCGCCGCCAGTGAGGAACGGCGCTGACTGTCGCTTCGCCGCGGTGGCTTCAGGCACGAGGTTTGCTGTCGGTCTCGTCCGACAAGGCGGGTGAGCGCGCCAGTTCCATGCTGCCCGCCAGGATGGCGATCACACCAGCGATCTCCAAGATCAGCCACGGCCCGAGCCGGACTTGGTCGTTGAACAAGACGATGCCGAGGGCAATACCGGCCACCGGGTCCGACAGGGTTACTGCTGGCTGCGCAGCGATGATCGTGCCGCTCTGCAGGGCGTTCTGCAGCAAGAAGACGCTGAGGATCCCGGTAGCCACCATGGCATAGATCTGCCAGGAGCCGAACACGGCCGCCACCGACTGCGAGAGCTCGACCGTGGCGCCCTTCATCAGGGCGGCGGTGACCCCGAAACAGAGCCCGGCAGCCGTGCCGAGCAGCGCAGCACCCGCGGCATGGCCGAACCGGCCGAAGACCACCAGTGCGATGATGACGACCGCGGCGATGCCGAGGGCGACCGCCCACCCTGTGCCGGAGGCATGTCCGGTGCCCTCCTGCGGGGAGAGACCGAACAACACCACCGCCAACCCAACCGCCATCGACAAGGCACCCAGCCAGGCGCGCCGTCCCAGCTGCTTGTGGAAAACCCGTCCGGCCAAGATCAGGGTCAATGGCAGTTCGGCGGCCAGGAGTGGTTGCACCAAGGACAGCTGGCCCTGGCTGAGTGCGGCGGCCTGGAAGAGGAAACCGCCGATCAGCCCGCCGATGCCGCCAAGCCAGCTGGGTCGCTTGGCCAGATCGAGCAGCAGCGAGAGCCGGAATCGCTCACTGTCGGGGGCCTCGCGTGCTGCCCGCCGCTGCAGTACGGTCGCCACTGCGTTGCTTGCCGCCGCGCAGAGGGCCAAGATGATGGCAATCATGAGTCTCCTTCTGCGGCAGGGTGTTCGCTCGTTGGTTCCCCAACGGCGTGCGACAGCAAATCCGACGTTGCCAGTACATACACACCCGCCACCATGCCGGCCAGGCCCAGAACTTCGACCGCGATCGCCCATGGCTCGGTGCGTAGCTGGTCCCCGAAGGCCACCACACCAAAGGCGATACCCGCCAATGGCTCACCGACGGTGACCGCCGGCAGGGCCTGGCGCAGCGTGCCGGCCTTGAAAGCACTCTGCTCCAACAAGATCACCGTCAGGGCGACACCGACCACCGCGTACGGCTGCCAGTATCGGATGACGGATCCGGGATCTTGTTGCACTGTCATCATCACGTTACGGGTGAAACCGTCTTGCAGCCCGGCCAGGCATCCGGCGGCACCGGCCAGCATGGTGGCTTGTTCGCCGAGCGGGCGCATCCGAGAGGTGAGCACCAGTGCCGCGGCGACGCCGGCAATAATGGCAATCACGAGCCAGTGGCGGACTGCCGATGCCTCGGCGTTCACGGCTGTAGGCCGGCCGACGACGATAAACGCCGACAGGCCGCCACCCAGCACCAGGCAGCCGATCCAGTCGGAGCGGCGCAGCGGCCGCCGGGTGATCGCTGCGGCCAGCAGCAACGCGACCAGCAGGTTTGCCGCCAGCAGGGGTTCCACCAGGCTGACGCTCGTCCGTCCCAGCACAAAGGCACTGAGCAGCTGACCGGCGACCATGGACCCAATTCCGCACAGCCATTGCGGTGAATGCATCAAGTCGATGATCAGCCGCGGCCGCAGCATGTCGCTGATCGGCATCTGGGAGGCTGCCCGCTGCTGCAAGACAAAGCCGATACCCAGCAGGACAGCAGCTACGAGTGCCAAGGCAATGATCACGTCAGCGCCACTCCCAGATCGGTTCCTGAACCGGACGCATCGGTTCCTGACCCAGCTGACTCACGTTCGGTCTCCGCGCCAACTCGGGGGTTTACGCGGCGTACGAGTGGTGCGCCGCATCGTTCACGCACGGTTGATGCGGATCAGGGCCACCGGGAGAAGTGACCGAGTCGCGCATATTGGAAAGGATCCGGGTCAGCGTCCGGGAGACCTGCATCTGGGTCATCCCGAGCAGGTCAGCGATCTCTTGCTGGGTTCGCTGCTCATAGAACCGCAATGACACCACCTGGCGGTCAACAGCGTTCAGCTGTTGGCAGGCCCGTTCGATGATCACCCGCGCCTCGATCGAGTCAAACTCGGTGGAGGGCTGAGCCAGGCTTTCTGCGGGTGTGACGAACGACGACGAGGGAGCATCCAGTGAGATCGGGTGAAAACAACTCCGCGCAGCCTCGGCCCGGTCGACCTCAAGCCGGGGCAGGTCGAGCAGATCGGCAATTTCGGTCACCTTGGGGGATCGTCCGAGCGTCTGGGTCAGCTCCGACCGCGCCTGCTCAATCTGGCGTTGTGACTCCTGGATCTGCCGTGGTGGCCGGACCATCCATCCCTTGTCCCGGAAATACTTCTTCAGCATCCCGGTGATGGTCGGCATGGCAAACGAAAGGAAGTCACCCTTCTCCGGCTGATAGCGACCGGCTGCCTCGACCAGCGCGAGACGGGCCACCTGCACGAGATCCTGCAGATCGGCGCCACGCTCCCGGTACCGGCCGGCCACCGAGGTGGCGATCTGGAGATGATCAAGAACGAGCTGGTCACGATCGGGACGGGGTCGGCCGCTGGTCTCAATTTCTGAGATATCCGAAGAGCAAGGCATCACAACACTCCTGAACCGAGAAGCGAAGTGGCTCTTGCTCAACCACAAACCAACAATAACCACTATCTTGCCAAACTGACAAGGCTGGCTGACAAGGGTGGCTGACAAGGCCGGCCCGCTATTGGCTTGACTGCTGTAGGGTGGCCTCGGGTCAAGAAGCGGCTCTTCCTCATCGTCTGCCCGACGTGGCACAGAAACAGGGCACCTGTGGCTAATGCCAACCAGCTCGCCCAGCAGATGACTGCCGTTGCCCAATCCCTCGATGCGCAGTCTTCCCTGGACGAACTACTGCACGTCTTGGTGAGATCGGCACGGGACACGATCCCGGCCGTGGAGTTCGCCGGCGTCTCGGTGGCCCGCAAGAACGGCACCATTGACACCATCGCGGCTACCGACCCGATCGTGATGACGGTGGACCGAATCCAGTACACCCTGATGGAGGGCCCCTGTGTAGACGCCGTTCGGGGACATGGACGGTCCACGGTCGATAATCTGGTGAGCGACCGCCGCTGGCCAAGGTATGGCCCACGGGCTGCCGCGCTCGGTCTGGTGTCGCAAATGGGGGTGGAGCTGCACACCGAGGATGAGTCGCTGGGAGCGCTGAACCTCTATTCCTCGAAGGCCGCTGCCTTCGACCAGGACGCCCCTTTCATTGCCGACCTGTTTGCCAGTCATGCCGCCCTAGCCATGGGCAAAGCCATCCGCGAGGACCAGTGGCTGGCAGCCTTGGCCACCCGCAAGGTCATCGGTCAGGCCCTGGGGATCGTGATGGAACGCTATGAACTTGATGAGCACCGGGCCTTTGCCTTTCTGACCCGGGTCTCGCAGACCAGCAACATCAAACTGCGGCGGGTAGCCGAAGAGGTCGTGGGCGACGCCAATGAGCGGGTCCATCCAGACGGCTCCCCGGCGGAGGAGACGACTGGCAACTGACGGAGCCCCGCAGAGTTGGGGTCTCCTTAGCAGCGGAGCGGATCTGGTCCCTTCGCTGGCCGCTGAACAAGTTGCGGATCAGGCTTCACAGCTGTCGGCGCGGGCGATCGCTCGGTAGATGGTGGAGCGGCGGACGGAGAACAGCTCCTTGAGTTCGTTGATGGTGCGCCCGCCGGCGCGGTAGAGCTCGACCAGGTGGGCTTCTTGGCTGGGTGTCGGTCTCAGAAGTCGACTGCACCAGTGTCAGAAGTCGACTGCACCAGTGTCAGAAGTCGACTGCACCAGTGTCAGAAGTCGACTGCGCTGGTGCGCATAGCGAGGACTCACT
>JBBSQO010000131.1:0-6262 GCA_038244025.1 Propionibacteriales bacterium | reverse complement strand
GGGCGGCGGCAGTGGATGCCGTGGCATCGCTGCACTTCCCGGTGTTTGTGAAGCCGGCTCGGGGCGGATCGAGTCTGGGGATCAGTAAGGCTGACACCATGGACGACCTGCCCGCGGCGATAGCGGCTGCTCAAGCCCATGATCCGAAGGTCATTGTTGAGCAGGGTGTCGTGGACGCCCGCGAGCTGGAGTGTGGGGTGCTCGGCGGTCTGGCTGGCGGCCGTCCGCAGGCATCCCCGGTGGCCGAGATCCGGATGCACACCGAGTCCGGTTTCTATGACTTCGAAGCCAAGTACCTGCCCGAGGAGCAGGTAAATCTCGACGTGCCGGCCAGCCTCAGCCCCGAGATCTCGGCGGCAGTCCAGGAGCTGGCAGTCCGTACCTTCGAGACGATCGGTTGTGAGGGGCTGGCGCGGGTGGATATGTTCCTGACACCGGAGGGGCGCATCGTGCTCAACGAGATCAACACCATGCCGGGGTTCACCGAGCATTCGATGTTCCCGCGGATGTGGGCCAGCGCAGGGCTGGACTACCCGACCCTGATCGACCGGTTGATCACCCTGGCGCTGCAGCGACCCGTCGGGCTGCGCTGAGAGATCTGCTCCGAGCCGGTTGGGCTCAGAAGTGAACGACCGGACAGGTCACCGTTCGGGTGATCCCGGCCACGGTCTGCACCTTGGCCACCACCAGCTGGCCGAGCTCGTCCACGTTGGACGCTTCGGCCCTAACGATCACGTCGTACGGACCGGTCACGTCCTCAGCCAGGGTGACGCCGTTGATCGCACGGATGGCGGCGGCGACTTCGGCTGCCTTGCCCACATTGGTCTGGACCAAGATGTATGCCTGTACGACCATAAGTCACGTCCTTGAGTTAGCGAACTGTCCGGGGGTAGCGGTACCTTCTGAATCGTGTACCCACTGCGCTGTCTGCGGCTGGTGGTCACGCTACAGGGTCCGTCACCGTGAGGCCACCGGCAGGGAGAACATTTGATGCAGCACCAGGAACCAGGCGGCAGCCAACCGGCGGCAGAGACGCTGGCCGAGGTGGGAGAGTTTTCGCTGATCGAGTCGGTGACCCGCAGCCTGCCCGCATCCGATAACGTGCTGGTCGGGCCCGGTGACGATGGGGCCGTGGTCGCCTTTCCACACGGTTCGGTGGTCTGCTCCACCGACACCCTGGTTGAAGGGATCCACTTTAGGCGGGACTGGTCGGTCGCCTTGGATGTGGGGCGCAAGGCGGTCGCGGTGAATGTGGCCGACCTGGAGGCGATGGGTGCCCGGGCGACGGCATTGGTGGTCGGCTTCTCCGCTCCGGCTGATCTGCCTGCCGCGTGGGCGCGGAGTTTCTCCGCCGGGCTCCGGGCGGAGTGTGACCGGGCCGGCGTCGCCCTGGTCGGCGGTGACATGACGCGGGCCCGGGACATCACCGTGGCCGTTACCGTGCTGGGCGACCTGGAAGGGCGGGCGCCGGTGCTGCGGTCCGGGGCCAGACCAGGACAGCTGCTCGCCATCCGCGGCCGGACCGGATGGGCGGCGGCCGGACTCGCCGTGCTCAGCCGGGGGTTCCGCTCACCACGCGCCGTCGTCGAGGCCCAACGGGTCCCCGAGGTGCCCTACGGCGCTGGAGCGGACGCCGCCCGGGCCGGGGCCAGCGCCATGATCGACATCTCCGACGGACTGCTGGCCGACGTCGGGCATCTGGCGAGGGCGTCGGGTGTCTGCTGCGACCTCAGCCGCGACGCCTTCGAGATCCCCGAACCGCTGCAGGCCGTGGCGGCCGCAACCGGTATCGATCCGTACACCCTGATTCTCACCGGGGGAGAGGACCACGCGCTGGTGGCTGCCTTTGACTCCCACGACGTGCCGGGCGGGTGGCGGGTGATCGGCAGCGTGACCGAGCGCGGCGAGGAATCCGGCCCGATGGTGCTGGTGGACGGCGCAGCCTGGGAAGGACAGTCCGGCTTCGACCATTTCGGACATCCCGGCAGCTGAACCGTCGCCAGGAGTCGGACCCGCCCGGCTATCTGCCCGGCGCGCGGCGTGGGTCCGGACCCGGATCCGCCAATGGCGTAACCTCGGGCCATGGCGACCCGCGCGTCTTCCCCACCGCGGCCCAAGAACGTCAGCGGATCTTCGTCGAGATCTGCGAGTTCGAGTTCGCGGTCGTCCGGAAGCAAGAAGACCCAGTTCTCCCGTAGTCCTGTACGCCCAGCATCGCCTGGTGTTGGGAAGCAGGCAGCCACCAGCCGTGCTGCGGCGAAGGCTCGGCCACGCGGCACGGCTGGTCGGGGACGGCCATCAAGGGGCAGACCCCGCGGTCCTGGGTTCTGGGTCCAGCTGGGACGTGGCCTGGCGGCCATCTGGCTCGGTCTGGCACACGCGGTCGGCGGCACCGCCCGCCGGATCGGCAATGGAGCGCGAGAGCTGGACCCGGCGCTCCGCCGGGACGGCGTCGGGCTCTTCCTGATCGGCGCAGCGATCGTGCTGGCCGCTGCGTTCTGGTGGGGTCTGCCCGCGCCGGTCGGGCCGGCCATCATGCTCGGAGTCAGCAGTGTTATCGGGATGCTGTCGTACGCCGCCCCGATCTTCCTGGCGGCGATGGCGTGGCGCACCCTGCGCCATCCGGACCACAACGGTCCAGCTGGGAGGCAGGTGATCGGCTGGACAGCGCTGGGGCTTGGCGTGCTCGGCCTGGTGCACGTCTCCCACGGCATTCCGCGGCCAAGTGCACCTGAGGAGATGCGCGGTGCCGGCGGGGTGCTCGGCTATATCTCGTCCAGTCTGGTGGCGGATCTGCTCACCGTCTGGGTCGCGGTGCCGCTGCTGGTGCTGCTGTCCCTCTTTGGGCTGCTGGTCGTGGTAGGCATCCCGGTGCATGAGATTCCGGAGCATTTCGCCGCCCTGACAGCGAAGTTCCGGCGCCCTGGGCCGGTGATCGAGGGCGAGGTCGTTGCTGGGGAGCTGACCTATGACCGCGATACTGCCTACCAGTCGCCGGTGATCGAGGAGAAGCCGCGCAAGTCCCGCAAGCGGATCGGGCACAGGAGCGCCGACCACGAGACCGTCGAGCAGGAGGAGGGGGTGCCACAGGACGATGGCAACGATGCCGGGGACTTTGACGCCGGTGAGCTGGCCGAGGCCACTCGGAGGGGTGCATCAGTGGGCAAGCCGGTCAAGGCCGGGCTGCCACCGGGGCCGGCTGCTGCCCCTGCTGGGGCTGCTGGGGACGATCTGGAGGCGCCACCACACACGCCAATACCGCAACGGGTCGAGCAGCTGCAGCTGTCCGGGGATGTGCAGTACCTGTTGCCGGATTCGGAGCAGCTCAAGGCGGGCAGCGTGCACAAGCCACGTAGCCAGGCCTCCGACGACATCGTCGACCGGTTGACCGGCGTGCTGGAGCAGTTCGACATCGATGCGCACGTGACCGGCTACACCCGCGGCCCGACGGTCACCCGGTATGAGGTGCATCTCGGTCCGGCCGTCAAGGTCGAAAAGGTCACCGCACTGAGCAAGAACATCTCCTATGCCGTGGCCAGCAACGAGGTCCGGATCCTGTCGCCGATCCCGGGCAAGTCGGCCATCGGCATCGAGATTCCCAACACCGACAAGGAAGTGGTCTCCCTCGGTGATGTGCTGCGCTCGGCCAGGGCACGCAACGATCATCATGCGATGACCGTCGGTCTCGGCAAGGATGTCGAGGGCGGGTTCGTGGTCGCCAACCTGGCCAAGATGCCGCACCTGCTGGTGGCCGGCGCCACTGGCTCCGGCAAGTCGAGCTTCATCAACTCCATGATCACCTCGATCATGATGCGGGCCACACCGGATGAGGTCCGGATGCTGCTGGTGGATCCGAAGCGGGTGGAGCTGACCGCCTATGAGGGCATCCCACACCTGGTGACACCCATCATCACCAAGCCCAAGAAGGCAGCCGAGGCGCTGCAATGGGTGGTACGTGAGATGGACATGCGCTACGACGACCTGGCCGCCTACGGGTTTCGCCATGTTGATGATTTCAACAGAGCCGTCCGGGCCGGCTCGGTCAAGGCGCCGGAAGGCTCGGAGCGGGTGCTCGCCCCGTACCCGTACCTGCTGGTCATTGTTGACGAGCTGGCCGACCTGATGATGGTCGCTCCCCGCGACGTGGAGGACTCGATCGTCCGGATTACCCAGCTGGCCAGGGCCGCCGGTATCCACCTGGTGCTGGCGACCCAGCGACCCAGCACCGATGTCGTCACCGGCTTGATCAAGGCCAATGTGCCCAGCCGGCTGGCCTTCGCCGCCTCGTCCATGACCGACTCTCGGGTGATCTTGGACCAGCCGGGCGCCGAGAAGCTGGTCGGCCAGGGCGACGGGCTCTTCCTGCCGATGGGGTCGAGCAAACCGATCCGGATCCAGGGCGCCTGGGTGACCGAGGCCGAGGTCCGTACGGTGGTGGCGCACGTCACCGAGCAGCTGAAACCGGTCTTCCGGGATGATCTGACCGCGCCGCCGGAGACCGCAGCGAAGGTCGCCGAGGACATCGGTGACGATCTTGACCTGGTGCTGCAGGCGGTCGACCTGGTGGTCAACCTGCAGCTCGGCTCGACCTCGATGCTGCAGCGCAAGCTGCGGGTCGGTTTTGCCAAGGCTGGTCGGTTGATGGACATCCTGGAGACCCGTGGTGTGGTCGGTCCATCCGAGGGCTCCAAACCGCGCGAGGTACTGGTCAAGCCCGATGAGCTGGAGTCCGTGGTCGCCAACCTCCAGTCCGGCTGAGCAACTTCCGCCCGCCGAGCCATCACAAAAGTCCCCCGGATTCCCAGTCAACCCGTCACAAAAGTCCCCGCCATCCGGAGTGTCGGGGGGACTTTTGTGACGACTCGGCGAGAGGTAGGGGACTGCGCGGGGCGAGAGGATGTGGATTGGGCAAGGGAATGTTGGGATACTGGTCACATCATGACTGTTGATGCTGCCGACCTGAAGTCCGTGCACCTCATCACGCTCGGTTGTGCCCGCAACGACGTCGACTCCGAGGAGCTGGCCGGGCGGCTGGAGGCAGGCGGCTTCCGGCTGGTCGATGATCCGGCGGACGCCGACACGGTGATGGTCAATACCTGCGGGTTCATCGAGGCAGCGAAGAAGGACTCGGTGGACACGTTGCTGGCTGCCGCGGACCTCAAGCAGGAGGGCCGGGCGCGGGCGGTGGTCGCGGTCGGCTGCCTGGCCGAACGGTACGGCAACGAGCTGGCGGAGTCACTGCCGGAAGCCGACGCGGTGCTCAGCTTCGACGACTACGCCGACGTGGCGGATCGTCTCCAGTCGATCCTGGCCGGGGAGAGGCGCCAGCCGCACGTGCCACGGGACCGCCGTACCCTGTTGCCACTGTCGCCGATCGACCGGGCCGCCGCGGCGACCGGAACGGCCACGCCAGGCCATGCCATGGCAGCCGCCGCTGCGGTGGCATCCCCACCGACCACGGTTCTCGACCTGCCCGAGGGAATGGCGCCGGCCAGCGGACCGCGGGTCACCCGCCGCCGGCTGAGTGGTGGCCCGAGCGCCCCGCTGAAGCTGGCCTCGGGTTGTGACCGACGGTGTTCGTTCTGCGCCATCCCGACCTTCCGGGGCGCCTACCTGTCCCGGCCGCCGGCCGACATCGTGGCCGAAGCCGAGTGGCTGGCGATGCATGGCGTCCGGGAGGCCTTCCTGGTCAGCGAGAACTCCTCCTCCTACGGTAAGGACCTCGGCGACATCCGGCTGCTGGAGAAGCTGCTCGGCCAGCTCGAGGGCACCGGTGCGCTTGACTGGATCCGGGTCTCGTACCTGCAGCCGGCCGAGATGCGGCCAGGCCTGGTCGAGACCATGACCCAGCTTGACCACGTGGTGCCCTATTTCGACCTGTCGTTCCAGCATGCGTCGAAGGCGGTCTTGCGCCGGATGCGACGGTTCGGCGACCCGGACTCCTTCCTCGGCCTGATCGAGTCGATTCGCCGGCTCAGCCCGCGGGCCGGTATCCGCAGCAACGTGATCTGCGGTTTCCCTGGCGAGACCGCCGAGGATGTGCAGACGCTGGCTGGTTTTCTTAGCGAGGCCGGTCTGGATGCGATCGGCGTCTTCGGTTACTCCGATGAGGACGGGACCGAGGCAGCCGGGCTGGGCGGGAAGCTGGCGGGGGAGGAGATTGAGGAGCGACGCAGCCACCTTGCCGACCTGGCTGATGAGCTGGTCACCCAGCGGGCCGAGGAGCGGATTGGCGAGCAGGTCACGATCCTGATCGAGCAGT